>JARIAA010000254.1 GCA_029264635.1 Psychrobacter sp.
TGGTCAAAGCGTCGGTGGTAACCCTGCACAAGATGCCAGTGTATTAGAGCAAGCACAAAAGTCAGGCGAAGCTCAAATTGAAGTAAAACGTGGTGAGCAAGTGATTACGATTCGCCAGCAGTTTTAACCAACAGGTTTAAGTGGTGGTCTTATTGAGACGACGACTTAACTAAGTCAGCTTTGTCTTCTTAACCAGATAACAATATTGTTAGCGCTATTTTAGCAACGTTTCAGTTTAGGCTGAGTGATATCACAATGGGTAATTATGACCATGATAAGTTTTCATAAATTTTCAGTAACACCTTTACGCCACTCATTACAGCGCTTGCTTTATCTATGCCGGCCATTGTGTTTAGCGCTACCATTATGGGCGGCAACGTTTGGATTGGCCAGCGCTGAAAGCTGGAAAGTGAATTTGCAAGATGCCGATATTAAAGCATTTATCAATGAAGTGGCGACCATCACTGATCAAAATTTCGTCCTTGATCCGCGTATTAACGGCAATGTGACAGTTATCTCCAATAAAGCCTTATCGCGCGATGAGATTTATCAGCTGTTTTTAAGTGTGATGCAAGTTAATGGTATCGCTGCGATTGATTCAGGCACAACCATCAAGCTGGTACCTGACAATGTCGCAAAACAGTCAGGCGTCGCGGTTGATTTGCGCGGTGACAGCGTTGGTGAAGCACTGGCAACACGCGTCATTTATTTGACCAATACGCAAGCGGCAGAAGTACTGGGTGTGATTCGTCCTTTGATGCCACAATCTGCGCATGCAGCAGCTGTCCCTGGTGTCAATGCGTTGGTACTGTCTGATCGTGCTGATAGTTTGAATCAATTGACGGCGCTTATCCGCGATCTGGACAGCAATGTCAATGATAGCTTGCAGGTGATACCGCTGCGGCACGTAGATGCTGAACGTATGATGGATCTTATCAGTGCTTTAGTTATGAGTGCAGGCGGCGGGCAGGCGCAGGGGAGCGATCAGCTAAAAGTGATTGCAGATGCTTCTAGTGATAGGTTGCTGGTTAAAGGTAGCCCTGAGATGATTGCGAAAGTACAGGAGATGGTCAATCAGCTTGATACGACGCCTTCGCGCCGCTTAAGCGGGTTACGAGTCTTTCGTTTGAAATACGCGAGCGCAGGTCACATCGCGCAGATGTTACGTGGCCTGCTTGCCAATCAATCTATTAATAGTACAGGTGCAGGATCGACCTTAGAATCGGCGTCACTGACGGATTCGAGCGGTGAAAGTACCGCCATCGAGACCGGTGCGACGCAAGCGTTGAATAATAGCAATAATACCGCGCCTGTGACCAATACGGGTGGATCGGATGCAAAATCTGGCAGACCCTTTAGCATTATCGCTGATGAAACGCAAAACTCTGTCATCGTCAATGCCGCTCCCGAGCTTATGTTTGAGATTGAAGAAGCGGTGAATCAGCTTGATAACCGCCGCGCTCAAGTCCTGATTCAAGCCGCTATCGTTGAGGTTTCGGGGGATGATGCGACCCAACTTGGCGTGCAGTGGGCGTTGGGTAATGCTAATAGTGGCTACGGAGTGGTCAATTTTAATAACGTCGGAGCGAGTGCGACTTCACTTGCCAGCGCAGTGTTGGCAGGCGGGACCGCTGGAGTCAGCTCTGCGGCAGGCTCCATCGCCGGTGCGTTACTTGGTATTGGCAATAGCAACAGAGACAGTAATGGCAATACACAATTTTATGGCGCTATCTTACAAGCCCTAGACTCCTCTACTAGTGCAAATCTGTTGTCCATGCCATCGATTCTGACTTTAGACAATGAAAAAGCCAGTATTTTGGTCGGTCAAAACGTGCCATTTGTTACTGGCTCCTATACAACGACTGGCGATTCCTCTAACAATCCGTTTCAGACCGTTGATAGTCAGGATGTTGGTATCAATTTAAATGTGATTCCTCATATTGGTGACAACGGTACTGTGCGTTTAGAGGTTTCGCAAGAAGTGTCGTCTGTGGTGCCAGGCAGTCTTGGCAATGCCAGTGGTTTGGTCACCAATAAGAGTCTGATTAATACGACTATTTTAGCGGATGACCAGCAAACCATCGCGCTTGGGGGTTTAATGCGTGATAACACGACTAACAATCAACAAAAAGTCCCAGGACTCGGTAGTGTGCCTATTATTGGTCGTCTGTTTCGCTCTGATAGTGGCAATACCCAAAAGAGCAACTTAATCATATTTTTGCAACCAACCATCTTACGTGATGGCGGCGCCGTCGCCAGTGTGACAGAGCGTAAATTTAATCAGATGCGGGTACTGCAATTAGTGATCGATAAAAATGGTACGATCAAACAGTTGCCCTTAAGTGGCACTGAAGGCTGGGACAGCAAAGTGGACGGCGACTATGAATTGATGCCGCTTAATCCGCTGGTTCCTAAACGCGACCAAAAAGCAAAACCGGCAGCTAAAGGATTTACGAGAGTCGACAGTCCCAGTACAGGCGTCACGACGTATCCATTAAAACGCTAATCAGAATCGAATATTCATACGTATATTCGATATTTTTATAATAGTAAAAGCAGTGGAGCGAGACGATGAACAAGAGAAAATGGCTGATGTTGGGGGTTGTCGGTACGGCTTTACTGTTAATACCAAGACGTAGTAGCCGTCAAGCCGCGCTTAATGCTATTGAATTACCCATAAAACAGCCAAATGCTAAGCGCTCTCAACACAAAGACCCAAATGAGAAAAATCAAAACGCTAAAAAATAGCATTTAATGCAGTCAAGCATTCATTAGTGATTGAAATATTTTCTATTACCATTAGTAAATAACCACTCGTAAATCATTTATTCATTAACCGACTATTAAATAAGGCGGCTTATGACTCATACCAGCCCAATATCTAACCACTTGCAATCACCTTTCCTCTACCCTTTGATCGATACCCATACGCATTTTGATGCACCTATCTTCGATGAAGATAGGCAGCATCAAGCAAAGCACGCTTATGAACAAGGGGTTCGTCATTTAGTATTGGTCGGCTATCTGCATCAGCATTTTTCGAGACTATATGAGACTCAGCAGGCGATTGAGCAAATGTCTTTAGTACACACAGATGAAGCTCAGCGTTCAAGCTTGTACCCAACTGCACATATTGCTCTTGGTTTACATCCTTTTTATATTGAACAGCATACGAAGGATCATCTAGCCAGCCTAGCAAAAATGATTCAAGATGAGCGCCCACTTGCCATTGGTGAGATAGGGCTCGACACCTATACTGAGGCGATGAAGCAGCCTGAGGCTTTTGCCAAACAGCAGCGTTTTTTTGAGGCACAGCTAGATATGGCAGTGCAGCACAAGCTGCCGGTGATGCTGCATATTCGTAAAGCGCATGCTGAAGCGTTAGCGATTATAAAAGCCCATGATTATGATGCGCACAAGCTTGGCGGTATTGCGCATAGCTTTAGTGGCGGTGAACAAGAAGCAAAGGCTTTCGTCAAATTGGGCTTTAAGCTTGGGGTAACAGGACAAATCACCAACCCTAATGCCAAAAAGCTACGCCGTGCGATCAAGGCAGCCGTTGATGAATATGGTATCAAGTGTTTGGTGTTAGAAACTGACTGTCCTGATATGACGCCCATTATGTGCCAAACCAGTGATGAGCCGTCAGAAAATCGGTCCGCATTGGGACAAAGCCCAGATAACGAATGGCAAGGGGCAGACGGACACAATCGCAATGTACCCGCCAATCTACCTTGGGTGCTCAAGGGTCTTGGTGAGCTACTCAATGTAGAGCCTGCAAAGCTTGCCCAGTAATTGTGGCAAAACAGCTGTAATGCCTTGCAAACGTCATGGCCTTATCCCTCATAAAACTACAACTTTGTTAATTATAAGAGCTTTTAATCCGTTATGAATCAACAACTACAATCTGCCCAAGTTGATGTCCAATTTGCGGATACCGAATCAGGGTTGGGAGATGGCACATTAAATGCAGCGACTCGTATAACACGCGATAACGCAACTGATGCCGTAAGTACAGACAAGCAATACGAGCGCCGCTTTCAAGGGACACAGACGCTATACGGTACTGCCGAATTTAACGTCTTTGCGGCGGCTCACGTTTATATTATTGGAGTGGGCGGCGTAGGCTCATGGGCTGCTGAAGCGCTAGCTCGTACAGCGGTCGGTCATATTACTTTAATCGATTTAGATGTATTGGTGGCCTCCAACGTCAATCGGCAGCTGCCCGCCCTAGATAGCACTTTTGGTCAGAGTAAAATAGCAGCGATGGCGACACGTATTCGGGAGATTAATCCCAAGGTAACTTTGCACTTGGTTGATGACTTTTTGACAGCTGACAATGTCGCTGCATTATTACCAAGTCGCGGCGAGGCAAAATCGGCCGCTGCTCACCGAAGCCCTATTGTTATCTTAGATTGTGTCGATGATATGAGCGCCAAGCTTGCTATTGCGATGTACTGCCGGTTTAACAAGTTAAAGCTTGTTTGTGCAGGCGGTGCAGGGGGCAAGATAGACCCTACTAAAATTACAGTCAGCGATCTAAAAGACAGTTATCAAGATCCGCTGCTGGCACGCCTACGCAACAAACTGCGTCACGAAAAAGGCATCAACAGCGCTTTAAAAGATAAGTTTGGTATCAGATGCGTGTATTCAACTGAGCCGCCTCGGGTAGATAAAAGCTGTCAAACGGGCGGGTTACATTGTGGTGGTTACGGGTCTGCAGTTGTTGTGACATCTGTTGTGGCAATGGTAATGGTCAGCGAAGCGTTACAGATGTTAGCCAAGCAAGCTGGTATTTAGCCTATTACTTATTATTGATTTGGAGACATGTTTGTCGACTAATACCTATCCGCTAGCGTTAGATGAGCAACTGCGTATTGCTAAATTGCATGAGTATGATGTACTCAATACCTGTAATGAGCCAGCATTCACGCGCTTGACTGAACTTGTAAAGTTATTTTTTAATGTACCGATGGCTGCCATTACTTTTATGGATGAGCACATACAGTATCTCAAGTCGCCTCAAGGCTTTGGTGAGTTGTGTATGACGGAGCGTGAGGTCGCGATTTGTAATCATACGGTATTGTCTAATAATGTTTTTGTCATACCAGATTTGACGCTTGATGAGCGATTTGTAGATAACCCATTGGTCACAGAGGCGCCCTATCTACGCTTTTATGCTGGTGCGCCTATTTTGCTAAATGAAAACGATACTACCTATCGGTTAGGTGCCCTTTGTTTGTTTGACACCAAGCCCAATAATGAGTTCGATGAGGACAAAGCAAGACTGTTGGTACAGTTTTCTAAGATGGCCGCAGATGCTTTACAACTGCAAAAAAACCAGCGCAGTGCCAAACATGCCAATAAAATGAAGTCCGAGTTTTTAGCGAACATGAGCCATGAGATACGGACGCCAATGAACGGTATCATGGGTATGGTTGAGATGCTGGATGATACTGATCTGAATGCTGAACAAAGAGAATATCTAGACAATATAAAAATCTCAACAGAGCATCTGCTTGCCATTATTAATGGTATTTTAGATTTATCAAAAGTTGAGTCTGGCAAGATGACCATCGATACCATACCGATGAACTTATCGGTACTATGCAATGAAGTGGTAAGCTTATTTGCGATTAAAGCTCGACAGCACGGTCTTACGCTCAACTATCATTATACTGAGGCGCTATCACCTTATGTAAAAGGTGATCCGGTGCGCCTAAAGCAGGTACTTGCCAACCTTGTCAATAATGCCATTAAATTCACTCGTGAAGGCGGCTGTGTTACTATCAATGTTGCCCATGCGCCGCATTGTGATGAAGACGGCTACCGTAGTCTGCGCACCAAAGCTGATAAGATAATTTATGACGGCATGACTGTTTGTATTGACATCACAGACACTGGTGTCGGCATTAAGCCTGAATCGCTAGAGGCGATATTCGATGCGTATAACCAAGCGGACAAATCTACCCACCGCTTATATGGCGGCACAGGACTTGGATTGTCTGTCTGTAAATCTTTGGTCAATCTGATGGGCGGACATATTTGGGCCAATAGTGTGGTTGGAGAGGGGACTACTTTTAAGGTATTGTTGCCGCTGGCCAGTCTGGCGCAAGCGGAATATGAAGAATGGCAACTCACAAACACGGTAAGCGTAGAGCATATCTCGCAGTATGCAGGCAATATACTGCTGGTCGAAGATGATAATGTTAATGCGATGATCGCCAAAAAGGCATTACGTAATAGTGGTCATATGGTCACCCATGTCACTGATGGACAAAAAGCGATCGATGAGTACTCAGCGCACCCACAGCGCTTTGATGTGATATTAATGGATCATCACATGCCTATCATGGATGGCATACAGGCGACGATTAAGCTGCATGAAATCTATGATCCAAAATCCCTGCCACCTATTATTGCTCTGACGGCGAACGCCATGGACGGCGAACGCGAAAAGTATCTTAAAGCAGGAATGCAAGATTACTGCACCAAACCTTTTAAAAAAGAGCAACTCAATGCGTTGGTACAATATTGGCTCATGCATAAGCAAGCAACAAAAAAGCCATTGGGCAGTGAGACAAGTGAATCGTTATTATAATAGCTGCTGATTACCATTATGAAGACCAAAAAAAGCTCAACCATCATAATGATAGTTGAGCTTTTTTACCTCCACTGCTATTAGTTGACACGCGTTTGATAGTCGCTAGTACGTGTATCAACACGAACGACTTCACCTTGCTGTACAAATAACGGGACGCGAACCACCGCGCCCGTCTCTAGCGTAGCAGGTTTACCGCCGCCGCCAGAAGTATCACCACGCACGCCAGGATCGGTTTCGGTAATCTGCAATTCAACGAAGTTTGGTGGCGTGACCGTCAACGGCACACCATTAAATAAGGTAATAATACATAGTGCGTTACTGTTCTCTTTTAACCACTGCGCTGCATCAGCCACGGCTGCTT
>JARIAA010000004.1 GCA_029264635.1 Psychrobacter sp.
TTGTCTAGCGCTTTGAAATGCGCCTTACCGCAGCGGATTTTTTGTTGTTGCGGTAGCGGCAGTTTAGCCATATCTACCGCATGTCCTGCTGCGCTTTTGCCGCCTGTGTTTTTAGTTTCAGCAACGAAGTACAGCTGGCTCACTTCCCTACCATCATCACCGTCCTCTTTGATAACCGCCCAGTCAGGATTATAGCTACCTAGCGGTGTATTAATCTTAAACCAATTGGGTAGTTTAAAATAAAAGCGCACGCTCTCCATACTCTCGCAATCATTTGCAAATTGGTGCTCAGTATTTGAGTCCAGCGGTATCAAATTATCAAAAATTGTTTTATGCGTATCAGTAACCTCGAAATGATAATCGCTGGCATAGACGTCCGTTGGCTGAGCCTCTAGCCTATCTAATAATCGCTGGGCATAAATTTGACCGTTCTTTTGATACTCGATGCCTTTTACCATCAGGTCAGTCTGGGCTTGTTTAATAATCGCAACCAAGCGCTCTAAAAACACTTGCGGATTGATAAGCATCTCATCGATACGTCCATTTTGACGCAATATTTCAACCAAGGTGGCACGGGTCAATTTGGTATGGCGAGCCAGATAAGCCAAAATATCAGGCAGTTGCCATGCGGACTGATTGACGGTCGATTGATTAATATCGTTGTCAGAATCACTATGAACATTGCTATCAATATTGCCACTATTATCGCTATTATCTGTCGTATAATGCTGGCGTTGGCTATTGACCGCTAGCAAGCTGCTCTCCACGCCCTTATTACTTATAGTAAGACGTACTTTGTTCGCTTGAATTTGTGGCGCGACTATTTCTTCCATACCCGCTATCAATTCAATAACGGCAGTGATTAATTCATCAGTATTAAAGCGTACTTGATACTGAGCCTTTTGTTTAATCTTATCCCAAATGGCTTTGAAATTGGCATCGAGCATAAAGCCTTTACGGTACTTAACCGCTTGCTTGTCCGCTTGATTTTTTATCCGCCCTGCGAAGCTTACACCACAATCATCCGCAATCTCATTTTGCAAACTCTTAGCAAAGTCATCATAGCTTTCATTGGCGACGACAGTCAGAATATTGATCTGCTTGTCATAGACCCGATGGCCATCTGCACCGACACATAGACGTAGACCACGACCAATTTCTTGGCGTTTTTTTAGGGTGGATTTGGTCTCGTTAAGGGTACATATCTGGAACACATTGGGATTGTCCCAGCCTTCACGCAATGCCGAATGGCTAAAGATAAACTGCAGCGGATTATTTAGATTCAGCAGCTTTTCTTTATCTTTCATAATCAAGCCATAAGTATCATCGTCGCCCTTGGTGGTGCCAGAGGTGTCTTTAGCGCGTCCCTTTTTATCGACAGAAAAATAACCGTTATGAATATCGCTGACCTCAGCCTGATAATGCATCGCTAATTGCTGCTTTAAATCACGATACTTAGGCTTATCTAATAACGTCTGATATAGCGCTTCAAACCACTGGGCAAATTTACCTGAGCGCATGTAGCCGTCTGTTTGGTTAACTAAATAGTTATCGACACGGTCAATAAACAGTAGGGATAATACTTTAATTCCTTGCGGCAATAGCTTACGCTGCTTATCTAAATGCGCCTCAATAGTGCGCTCAATTTGATAACGCATGACGCTATCGGTCATGCCACCAGTTTGCTGACCTTGATAAATGGTCATGCCATTATCAAACTCAATGTAGCCCTCCACAGCGTTAATGCCGCTGACAATATAGCCATTGGCATATATTTCTCGCTCGGTCTTTTTGTACAAATCATCGTTATCACTGATGCTGATGGTTTTCTTTTTGACCACGCCCTTGACGTTGGCATAGACGCTGACCTTGGCGGTGATTTTGGTCTTTTTGGCGGTGATGTCGAGCAGCTCGATATAAGCCTCGTTAAAGGCGTCATCCGCCATGACCGAATCGACTTCGATTTGCTTGACTAGACCTGCATCCACGGCATTAATAGCGTGGCTTTGGTGTTCAAGGTTTGGTTCAAAGGTAAGGGTTATCATGGTAGTTTTGGCACTTTTATATAGGCTTTATTGATGGTTTTTGGTGTGGTTTGAACTACCTAGTAATCCTTGGTAGTTGGGATTGAACTACTAAGGATTGCTTAGGAGTTCAAATAAAACTTTGACTCAATAAACAGCGTTATATTTAAAACTAATCAATGTTTTGTATTACTTTTATCTTGAATGATGTTAAATGACTGATTTAGTCTAAATATCCTCTAAGCCAACATAGATAAGTAACCACCTACAAATAACACACTGAAGTTCTTAAAATATATAACTGATTCTCATCATTATGCTAAACTTATTTTGACTATTTCCAACCAATCATCTGAATATTAACTTCCTCTAGGACAATACATGGCAGCCTATATCACCGTTGGCGCGACCACCACTCACGGCGGTACCGTCATCACCGGCTCACCGTATACCACCCATAATGGCGTACAAGTCTCACGTAAAGGCGATAAAGTCCTCTGCAAAAAGTGCAAAAAAGTCACGACCATTCTTACAGGCGACCCGTCCTTTATTGTCGACGGCGCACCAATAACAC
>JARIAA010000008.1 GCA_029264635.1 Psychrobacter sp.
GATGATTTGTAGCCTTGCTAAAGAGGTTGTTTTAAACACGTCTGTTAAAATGGCGGGATCAGGTTAGCGTTGGCTTTCTAAATGTTTGATCAACGCTGCCAACTCGTCTTGATTGTGAAAAAATATCTCCACACTACCCTGCCCGTCTTTTTTGTGTTTCAGCTTCACTTCAGCTCCCAACATATCAGTCAGGCGCTGCGTTAAACGTTCAGCATCACGAGTTTGCAATTGTTCGATACGGTCAACCTTGGGTGCAGGATTTAAGATTGACTTAACCAGCTTCTCAGCTTCGCGTACGGTCATCCCACCATAGATGATTTTTTGTGCGATGATAGGCTGCTGCTCTGAAGATAATGCCAGCAGCGTACGTGCGTGCCCCATATCTAGAGCACTGGTCGCCAGATGATCTTTTACCGTATCATGCAACTGATTCAGACGTAGTAGATTCGACACTGTCGTCCGTGCTTTACCGACGACATCTGCAATCATTGCATGACTCATGCCAAACTCAGTATGAAAACGCTGTAGTGCCGCCGCTTGTTCAATCACAGATAAATCTTCGCGCTGAATATTTTCAATCAACGCCAAAGCAATCGCCAACTCATCCGATAAAGCGCGTTCAATAGCAGGAATGACCGATTTCCCTGCCATTTTTGCAGCGCGCCAGCGGCGCTCACCAGCGATGATCTCATGAGTGACCTCTTTAGCACTTTTATCTTCAGTGGCCAGTAGCGGCCGGATAACAATAGGCTGCATAATGCCGTGTTGTTCAATCGATGAGGCAAGCTCAGCTAAGGCCGTTTCACTCATATCGCGGCGCGGTTGATATTTACCAGCTTGCAGCTGCGTTACAGCAATTTGTACCAAACTGATTTGGTCTTCAGAGGTGATACTATCAACACTATGGTTGAGCATTTTCGTATTCAGTGTTTTCGCACTGTTTTTGGCCTGCTGACGGGTTTTAACAGGGTTACGCGGCGCGCGACTACTAATATTACTGCTTGTCTGTTGATTGTCGTCTTTTGCAGGGGTTTGTCCAGCAATCAAGTCTGGCGTCTGAGTAGTAGGCTCAGCAGCAGTCATCGCATCGACATCGTATACGACAGTATCATCTTGCAAAGCGGAGGCGGTAATTTGCTTTTCTTTTTTGATCGACCCTAATAAGGCATCTAAACCTCGATTGGCAGCCAATCCTCGTTTTTTCGCCATGATTACCTATCCT
The DNA here is from genome assembly GCA_029264635.1 of Psychrobacter sp. Lineage (GTDB taxonomy): Bacteria > Pseudomonadota > Gammaproteobacteria > Pseudomonadales > Moraxellaceae > Psychrobacter. The sequence continues at coordinate 1,223 of JARIAA010000008.1, forward strand.
CTAACGCTAAAATAAAAGCCGAATGACTGTGAATGAGTACTTACTGATAAATGTAATAGTTAATGCTTTGTAAGCTAGCTGATAATGCACTGACTCGCTTTTTTGACAATCATAAGCGGCTATTAGCGACTTTGTTTAATGACTTCAGCAGCTAACTTTTGGTAAGCGCGCGCGCCTTTTGACCACCTCTCATAGGATATGACTGGTAAGCCATGCGCAGGGGCTTCTGCTAAGCGAATGTTTCTAGGAATGTGGGTTTTATACATCGTATCGCCAAAATGCGCCTCCAGCTCAGCAGATACATCTCGAGCCAGCGTATTACGCGCATCAAATAAAGTTCTGACAACACCACGTATGTACAGCTTAGGATTGAGCTCAGTTAGGCGCTCAATCGTCTGTGATAAATCGGCAAGGCCTTCTAAGGCATAATATTCACACTGCATCGGAATAATAACGCTATCTGTAGCAACTAATGCATTAATCGTGAGCAGGTTCAAACTTGGCGCACAATCCATAATAATATAATCATAGGGGGTTTTTTTAGACGTGGCCTCAGCATTTACTAAGTCAGTCATCGCTGTTTTTAAGAGCTCATGACTGTTGGTCTGACCCATCAAAGTAACGTCCATACCTGCCAGCTCACGATTGGCGCCGATAACATCGAATCCTGCTGGGCTCATAAAAGTAGCATCCTGCAATGACACTCCATCAAGTAAAACATCTGCAATGGTCAGCTCTAATGCATTTTTATCTAGACCTGTACCGCTGGTCGCATTACCTTGTGGGTCTAAATCAATCAGCAATACACGTTTACGCTTGGCGGCCAAACTGGCAGTCAAGTTTACCGCTGTCGTTGTTTTACCAACGCCGCCTTTTTGATTCGCAATGGCTATGATTTCCATACACTCACTCAATTTGATTGGGGTCTGTTATGGGTTCTAATCAGACTTTAACACTAGATTTTTATTATTACGCTCATTAATGAAACTGCTTAATTGTCAACAAAATTTTGCGTGAATACTCATATTATTGATGTTTCACCAAAATCTAGTGACTGTTTCATGACTGCTCATAGCTTAGACATTTTTGATAGATAATTCAATCAAATGACGACTATCATGTAAACGCGGCACGTTAAGCTCAACAGTCTTCATTTGCCATTCTTGACTGAGCACCTGTAGCTCATCATCCGCTGGTGCCTTACCTTTCATGGCGCATAGATGACCACCACGCGCTAAACAAGGCTGTGCCACTTCTACAAAATCTATTAAGCTTGCAAACGCTCTGGAGGTGATCACTTCATAAACGGTGTCATGCGCCTCAATACGTGAGGCAATCGGTTGTACATTGCTCAGATCAAGCTCACTACTGATCTGCTTGATAAAGCGGATTTTTTTCTGATTGCTATCAAGGGCAGTACATAGGCGCTCAGGCTGGCAAATTGCAATAATGACCGCTGGCAATCCAGCACCTGTACCGATATCCAGCAGCGAGCCTTGGGGCAAATGCGGTATAATAGCCAAACAATCAATGACATGTTTGACTAAAGCTTCTATCGGGTCAGTAATGGCGGTCAGATTATACGCTTTATTCCACAATAAAAGCTGGTCTAAGTATAATAATAACGTAAGCTGCTGTGCGTCACTTAGCGATAGACCAAGCGTTTGCGTTGCTTGTGCCAAAATATTGGCAAGCGTCGGTAACTGCGCCCCAAGCTTTACAAAACCTGTCGGATCAATGCTGGCATGATCTGTACTAGTAGACATTAAAGAGCGGTTTGCAGAATCTGACATACGATAGATTATCCAGTTTTGGCGTGTGAACCGCTCATTTTATCATGCAGGCTGCTTATTGAATAGTTGCAGATTGCGCCAATGTCCGTCATCTTATACTATCCATCTAGCTGTTAGCGTATTATTCTTCGCTTATGAGCATGAATATAACGTAAACTTCACTCATATTGACTTTTAATCACGGACAGATAATACAAAACTATCTTAAATGATTTACTTAAAAGGATAAGACATCTCATAAGATATAACGATTAAAAACATTACCCTTTAGCCAACACTTTTCGAGATTTTACCAGACGCCTATGACCGAACAACCAACTGCTCCTATGACTCAACCCTCAGACGATAATACTGCGATGACATCGACCACTATGACGATAAAAACCGACCCTGTACTAGTAAACGAAAACGCTGAGGAGAACCAGAACAGTATCCTGACATCTGACCCAATATTTATAACCGTCAATCAGCGCTGCCTTATCACTGCTAATAAGCTAAAGCGTTACAGCCATGTCGATAGCTTACCGATTGATACCCGCACTGCGCCAGATTTGGATATCGGCTTTGGACAAAAGCGAGCGCTCAAAGCCTTACATACAGCACTCGATATTAAAGCAAGTGGCTATCATGTCTTTGCTGCTGGAGAAAACGGGCTGGGTAAACGTACGGTCATAAGTCGCCTATTACAGCGTATCGCTATGGACGCCCCAACGCCAGATGATTGGGTTTATGTGCACAATTTTACGGATCCTCGTACGCCTTTAGCCCTGCATCTGCCTGCTGGACAAGCCATATTGTTACAGCAGCAAATTAATGAGTTATGGTTACAGGCAAAAAAACGCTTGAGCCAGCGCTTTCGTAGTGACCAATACCAAAGCAAAATCGAAGCAATCAAAAACGATACCCATCAAAAAGAAAGCCTCGCCTACGACGCTCTTAATGCAGAAGGCAAACAATACGACTTGGCGCTGACGTTTCGCTCGTTCGATAACAAAGCCGTCTTTGTACATCCAAGCCAGCTAGCATCAGGTGAAGACAATAAGACAGCGTTTGATTCTTCCGCGCCCAACCATACTGTAGATAATAAAAACCATTTAGAAGAAAACGTGGGTTTAACAGATGGGACGACAAAAAGTCATGATTCTTCAGAATATAACGTCGATAAAGCGCCTCAAGCCAACACTAACATACAAAGCGATCATGAGTCTGAGCTCAGTAATTTTACACAAAAAAACCATATGCAAAAAAGGCTCAGTCAACTAACCATCGCTTTAGAGCAACTAGAGGATGAGGCCAATGATGCGATAGAAGCCTTACACCGAGATATTGCTCGCCGCGCGTTACAACCTTTATTTGCGCCCATACGCGATCAATTTGCCAAGCTCCCCGCTGTCATCAGTTATTTTGATGCCATATTTGCTGATATGGTCACTCATGTAGAGCGTATTGTTAACGGTGATGATGAGGAATTTATCACCGCTGTGCTCGCAACTACGCCCAGCAGGTACGCGGTCAATGTTATGGTTAGTCATGAGCCTGAGAGCGGCGCACCTGTCATATTTGAAGACTTGCCGACTCACCTCAACTTATTAGGACATGTGGAGCAAATTACTCAATTGGGTACGGTGACCACTGATGTCAGTATGATACGTGCAGGCGCGCTACACCGAGCAAATGGGGGCTATTTATTATTAGAAGCCAGTCATGTACTCGAGCACCCTTATGCGTGGCAAGGGTTAAAGCGCGCGCTACAGTCGCGCAAAATCAAACTATCTAGCCTTGAGCAAATGCTGACCTTGACAGGCAGCTTGTCGTTAGCGCCTGCACCGATTGACCTTGATATTAAAGTGATTTTGCTGGGAGAAGCAGATTTATATTATGAGTTATTAGAGCTGGAGCCTGAGTTTGATGCGGTGTTTAAAATTCGCGCGGACTTTCATGATGATGTGACGCGTACACAAGCGCATGAGCTGGCATTGGTTGCCAAAATGGCAGATATTATCGAGTACGCTCAGCTTTATCCTTTCGATAGCAGCGCGCAAGCGGCACTTCTTGAGCATCTAAGCTTGCAAGCTGAGGACCAAGATCGTCTCAGTTTGCATAGTGATAGCCTGATTAAACTTTTACATGAGTCCAATCGGCATGCGCGTCTCAATGATCGAACCATCGTAAATGCCACTCATGTTACCCAAGCTATCAGTGATATGGATGAGCGCTCAGGATACTTGCGCGATCTGTACTGGGATGAGCTTAAAAACGGTCAACAGCTGATTAATACTCAAGGTCATGCGGTCGGACAAGTCAATGCCCTCACTGTTGTCAGCTATGCTGATAGCGAGTTTGGCATGCCAGCGCGTCTTACCGCTGTGATTCAGCCCAATATTGGGGCGGGCGAGATTCTCGATATTGAGCGTGATGTCGATTTGGGCGGCAGTCTCCATGCCAAAGGTATGCTCATTATGACCAGCTACTTGCGTGCGTTATTTAGCCAGCATCATGCGCTAAATTTTAGCGCCTCTCTCGCTTTTGAACAAAGCTACGCTCATATTGATGGCGATAGCGCGACAGTCAGTGAAGCTTGTGCGCTCCTCTCGGCTTTAGCAAACGCGCCTATTAACCAATCCTTTGCCATCACGGGCTCTATGAACCAGTTAGGTGAAGTACAGGCAGTCGGCGGTATCAATGCCAAGATTGCAGGCTTCTATGATGCTTGCCGCGAGCAAGGCATGACGGGCCAACAAGGGGTGGTCATTCCAATGGCCAACGTCAAGCAGTTGATGCTGCGTGACGACATCATTGCCGCAGTTGAAGCCGGTAGCTTCTATATTTATGGCGTACATACGATTAGTGAGGCTTTAACTTTAATGACTGGCCTGGCAATTGATACGATGAATAAAAAAGGTCGCTATCGTAAAGACACTTTATTTGGCAAAGTCTTACGGCGCTTAATGTTGTGGGATGAAAACCAAGATACCGATGATATCGCTGACGATAAAAAGTCAAAGAAGAAAGCCAAAAAAAAGCGTAAAGCCAAACATCAAAAAAAGGACAATAACAATGAAAGGAAGCAGCGTAAAAAAGAAAAAGATAACGGCAAAGCGGGCATCATTCAAGATAGTATCGAACCCTAGTAACTTATCAAGTGACTTATATTGTTTAGCGCTTTTTTAAAGAATGCGTTTATTTTATATATTTAAAAGTGCCCTTTAAAAAAATTGCTAAATATTTGAGTATGATAAGCTGCATCTAAACTTTCTAGACGTTACAACTATTTTCTGCGATGATAAATAGTCGTTATACTCAGTAAAAAATGTATTGGATATTTTCCAGACAGTATCTGCTTAATAATGTTGACTTATTATTATGACGGACTTTATATAGGTTATCTTTTAATGACTGTGCAAAACGTTAACGTAACAGACACCTCTACCCCCAATGCTGCTGATAACCAAGCAGATCCGCCTTTCGTATCACTTACTAAAGAGCTTGACAATGCAGATACTGCTACTGCGGCTAGCCGTCATGGGGCAGCGACTACTGCGCGTCAATGGCAAGTACTCTCCCAGCTCCAGCGCAATCGCTGGATGGGTACCACCCATATCTATGAGCAGCTTCAATTAGCAGGTTTTGACATCAGTTTACGTACAGTACAACGAGACTTAAACGCTCTAGCTAAACGTTTCCCGATTGAGAAAAACAATGCCAATCCTCAAGGCTGGCGCTGGAAAGATGATGCGCCCCTACAAAGCTTGCCACATATGAATCTATCACAAGCAGTCGCGTTTAATATGGTCGAAGCCAATCTCACTCAGCTGCTGCCGCCCGCTATTTTAGATGAGCTATTCCCGTGGTTTGATTTGGCGCGCCGGCAACTTAAAAACAGCAAGGTCACGCATTCGTGGATTGATCGCGTTCGTATTGAGACGGCAACTCAGCCACTCATTGCGCCGCATATCGATTTGGATAGTAAAGACAATATTTATCATGCTTTATTTTATCAATTGCAAATCAAAGCCTGTTATACGCGTAGCAATAAATCAGAGGCCAGCGAATACACCTTAAATCCTATCGCCATCATTCAGCGCGGGGTGATTATCTACTTGCTGGCAACTCGCACCGATGATCCAGATGCTATTATCCGCACCTTTGCCCTGCATCGATTTGCCAGTGTCGAGATACTTGAAAGCAGCGCATTAACCCCAAACAACTTCCATTTGGACAGCTATTTAGATGCAGGAAGCATGGGCTTTACGCACCCACTATTAAGCCGATTACCTGATTATGGCAAAAACACAGCTATTGAGCTGCAATTTACCGCAAAAGCAGGCAAAAGTCTGACAGAAAGTAAGCTCAGTGAAGATCAGACAGTGACGGTCAATGACGATGAGACTTTGACGATTCAGGCAACCGTTAATTTAACGTCGCAATTGGTCTGGTGGCTACGTGGGTTTGGCAAAGGCTTGTTAAACGCAAAGCCGCCACTGCTTTACCAAGTCGTATTAGATCAAACTCTAGCTGATGAACCATGATCTCGATATTAAAGCTCATCAGCCCATTAAGAATTTAAATAATCACTTGAAAACTTATATTCAAATTCTCTTATAAAGACAATTGCAGCATCAACAAGGAATATCATGGCTACCACTGACGCATTACCGCTACTTTCTGAAAATTTAAGCACCTTAGGTTTGACCGCCGATACATTGTTTTTCGCGTTGAATTTTGACTTTACGCCGCCCGAACCTAAGAGTAAAAGTAAGTTGAAACGTTTTAAGCAAAACCAAGGTGCCCTTGATATCGATATTGCCTGCGTACTTTATGATGACTATTGTAAAATCAGTGAGATGGTATGGTTTAAGCAATTACGTGACAAAGCGCAGTCTATCCGCCATCAAGGCGATAGCCTAAACGGCAAAGATCGCGGTGAACAAGCGCTATACAACGCGCCGATGGATCAAGAGCAGATTCGTCTTTATTTGGATAAAGTGCCATCTCACATTAATAAAATCGGCCTACTTGCCAGTTCTTACTATGGACAGCCATTAGGAAAAGTACATGCCGGTGAGATTCATTTAAGCGATGATGAAGGTAACCGTGCTTTTGAAGTCAATTTGAAGCAGCTACCCCGCGACTGTAGTGCGGTTTGGGTTGCTAATTTACGCCGTGAAGTGGATGATTGGCATTTAACTTTGCAGAACTTACCACTATCTGAAACCGATTTGGAGAAAGCAGCACAGCAAGTGGCGCATGAGCTTGCGCGTGCGCTTCCTATTCCACAAACCGTACAGCAGAAAAATTCATATGAATAGCATGCGTTGATAGTAGTCTTTTTATTTTTGACGGGCGCTATATTGATTGGTAAGCATCAAACAGCAGCCATTAGATAAAAAAAGACGATAAGCCTATTTCGCGTTTATCGTCTTTTTTATTACTCTTAAAAATCACCATTAATCCAATGGCTCGCCGCAATGTGGACAGAAATTCTTTTGACGTACTTCTTTTTCACGGCGCTCAAGCTCTTGTTCACGCAGGACTTGAAGCACAATGTCTTGCGCCTGTTCTTTATCCAGTCCAAGCTCACGGCGAATCTTATCAATCATGGTCTGATTTTGTACCAAGTCAAAATCACCGTCCACTAGCTCCTCACGAAAATGCTGCTCAAGCTCCTCGCGGCGTTGGCTTAATTCATTTGCAAGACCAGTGGCCAAAATACCAGCTGGCAATGCTGCTAAGCCCACCCCTAGGATAGTAATGACCGCTCCCAATACTTTACCTGCAGTGGTAATGGGTGTCACATCGCCATAACCCACCGTAGTGAGTGTGACAACAGCCCACCACATGGCTTTGGGTATCGACTCAAACACATCAGGCTGAGCATGGTTTTCTACGAGATAAATACCACTAGATGCCGTTACAATCATAATGATTAAAATAAAGATAACGGCTTGGAATGAGCCTTTTTCTTTACTAAGGACCACGAGTAGAATACGTAGCGAGACAAAATAACGGGTGAGCTTTAAGATTCTAAACAGTCGCAGAATTCTCAAAAAACGCAGATCGAAGCTGACAAAGAAATTCAAGAATGCGGGTGCAATCGCTACCAAATCAATCAATGCAGATGGGCTTCTTACCCAATTCCAACGCTGACGCCAAGTCGTATTATCAGGCTTTGCTTCGGCAACACTCCATAAACGTAGTAAATATTCAATAGAAAATATCACAATCGAGAAATTTTCAAACCAAGTGAAATATTCTTGAAAAGGGTAATACCACTGATCAACCGACTCAGCAATCACGGCAGCCACGTTAGCCATAATCAAAAAGATGAGGAAATAATCGACACAACGACTAAATAAGGTATCGTGAGCATCGTTTTGCAAAATATCATAAACGAAATGACGCAAACGCCGTATAGATTGGAATAGCATGCCGTCCCTATGCGGTGTAACACCGTGATTGAATAAGTAAAAAGTAAAGAGTAAAAGCGCTGATGACTCAAATCATCCAGTAGACGCATCTACCTGAGCGTAGCGACGATTATGCGATAAAAAAACGGGCGATTCCAGATTTTTAACACTGAATGGATTATACAAAATTTGCGTAAGAGACGTATATTAAAGCAAGCAATAATAAAATAGTAATTGCTAAGCTAATATACAAAAACTGCAATTCTGTACGTGAATTTTTACTTGAGCTGTCAGCGGGCACCAACGACAATCCACACTGAGGACAGCTACTGTCAGCTTGATTTAGTAAGGTCATTGCATGCGCATTGTCACAGCGCATGGGAGAATTACTACAATAGCCCATCATAATCTTATCGCCATTCTTCTCATCCGCCTAAACATGGTAAGCGCATTTTTAATCAATTCTGTCGATTAGATATCTACATAAGTAAAATTAGGACAGACTCAAATGTCAGACTGGTAGCCTATCGTACTCTTGTATTCGATGCCATAGAAAATTCATACAGGTTTTAAGCAGTTATACTTATAGTGACTTTTTTGGGTGGTACAAAGTTTGACGATAATTCTTTTTGAGTAATTGAGTTACAGGTTTATATTGCTTATTCGTGTTTAAATCACTATCGTTTGTAAGGATTATGTACTATAATGAAACAAGCAGTTACATTAAATAGTAAAAAGGTAACTCTGTTTGTAAGTAATCGATGCCATCCCTCATCAAATACTTACTTTTCATTATTTATTACGTTAAGGAACCACCAGATGAAACTACAATCCCTAGTTTTAGCTACTGCTGCTGCACTTACTATGACGACCGCTTTTGCAGTCCCTGCAGGTACTTGGACAGTTGGTGCAGGCGCCCATGGCGTTGTACCTAAAAGTGACAATGGTACTTTAAACAACGGTTTGTCTGTCGACGTCGATGATGATATCCGCCCTACTATTACTGGCGAATATTTCGTTGCCAATAACGTTGGTATTGAGCTACTAGCGGCCATTCCGTTTCATCATGACATCACGCTAACTGCTCCTAACGGAGATAAAATCGAGGTAAAACTCAGCATTTACCACCAACACTGTCTTTACAGTACCATTTTGATGGCTACAATATGCCTATGAATGTTAAGCCATTCGTGGGTGTTGGTGTCAACTACACAACTTTCTTTAAAGAAAAATTATATACGGGTGGCCCAGCTGATTTAGATATCGATGACAGTGTTGGCGTGGCTGGTCATATCGGTATTGATATCCCCTTTACTCCACGTGATTCTTTCCGTATTGACGCACGCTACATGGACATCAAACCAGATGTAAGCTTAAACGGTGATGATCTTGGTGAAGTCGACATTAGCCCTTGGGTGTATGGTGTTGCTTTTGTTAAAACCTTTTAATTAAAAGCCTACTTTATTAAGCATTTTTGTAATAATAAAAAAAGCCGGTATCTGCCGGCTTTTTTGTGTCTGTG
>JARIAA010000013.1 GCA_029264635.1 Psychrobacter sp.
CCCGCCGTATTGGCCAATATCGAAGCCAAATACAATTTGAACGATCCTATGTGGCTACAATATATCAACTATCTTAAACAGTTGGCGATGGGGGATTTTGGACCATCTTTTAAGTATAAAGACTATACCGTTAATGAGCTGTTGTCGCAGTCATTTCCCGTCTCCATGGAGCTTGGCTTGTATGCCTTTATATTGGCATTGGTCTTAGGCTTGATACTTGGCATTGTCGCCGCTCTTAAGCAAAACTCGTGGATTGATTATGTGCTGATGGCGTTTGCGATGACGGGGGTTGTGATTCCAAGCTTTGTCAAAGCGCCGTTATTGGTGCTTATCTTTGCTATTATTTTGCATTGGTTGCCAGCTGGCGGCTGGAATGATGGCGCACTACGAAACCTTATATTGCCCGTTACTGCATTAGCCTTAGCTTATGTCGCCAGTATCGCGCGGATTATGCGGGGCTCAATGATTGAGGTCATGAATAGTCAGTATATCCGCACAGCTAGGTCCAAAGGTTTACCGATGCGCCAAATCGTGATGAAGCATGCGCTTAGACCAGCATTACTGCCCGTTATTTCTTATTTAGGACCTGCTTTTGTGGGTATTATTACAGGCTCTATCGTCATTGAGACCATCTTTGGTCTACCAGGCATTGGGCAGTTATTTGTCAACGGCGCCCTCAATCGTGATTACGGCGTCGTGCTGAGTTTGACTATTTTAGTCGGCGTATTGACGATCGCCTTTAACGCCATTGTCGATATTTTATACGCAGTGATTGATCCTAAAATTCAGTACTGATGGTTTAACATTCATGATGACTCAAAAACCAGACGTTGCTTAAAAATACATATTAGATGACTAAAGGGACGACTATGAGCCTACTCGTAGACCAGCCAACCGAACTTATGAATCTGCCTGCTAACGATATTAAAGGCCGTAGCCTGTGGCAAGATGCTTGGCGACGTTTTTATAAAAACAAAGCGGCGGTGACCAGCTTTTTTATCTTATTGCTCGTCGGTATGTTCGTTATATTCGTGCCGATGCTCGCGCCATTTGGGTATGCAGAGACCGATTGGAGCTTTATGCAAGCGGCGCCTTCGATAGAAAATAAGCACTATTTTGGTACCGATTCGCTTGGTCGAGATTTGCTCGTGCGCACCGCAGTAGGTGGACGTATCTCCTTATTAGTTGGTATCGCTGGGGCAACAGTGGCCGTACTTTTTGGTACGGTATATGGCGCAACTTCAGGCTACCTTGGCGGCAAAGTTGACATGATTATGATGCGCTTTTTGGAGATTTTAAGCGCCTTTCCATTTATGTTTTTTGTGATTTTATTAGTGACAATATTTGGTCGTAATTTGATTTTAATCTTTGTCGCCATCGGACTCGTTTCTTGGCTAGATGTTGCTCGTATCGTGCGTGGTCAAACGTTGAGCCTTAAGAGTAAAGAGTTCATTGAGGCGGCGCACGTCGGCGGGGTATCAGGGTTCAATATCATCCTTCGTCATATCGTGCCAAACGTGCTTGGGGTGGTTGTGGTTTATGCCTCTTTATTGGTGCCGACGATGATTTTATTTGAGTCTTTCTTGAGCTTTTTGGGGCTTGGGGTACAAGAGCCAATGACTAGCTGGGGTGCATTACTACAAGAAGGCTCACAGACGATGCAAGTGGCGCCTTGGCAGATTTTGATTCCGTCCGCATTTTTGGTCATTACTTTATTTTGTTTTAACTTCATCGGTGATGGTCTACGTGATGCGTTTGACCCCAAAGACCGCTAGGCTAAATACCGCTAGGAGAACCGCATCATGGCAACTCAAGACATCAATAGTCTACCTAAAAAAGTAGACTCTACTGTGCGTAAGATAGGTGCTGATTCAGCGCTCAATAATCAGGTTCATCAAGAGAATAGCTTATTAGCGGTCAAGGATTTATCCGTACAATTTACGACTGAAGATGGTTTAGTGACTGCAGTTAATGGCTTGAATTTTAATTTACACGATGGCGAGACGTTAGGCATCGTCGGTGAGTCAGGCTCCGGCAAGTCGCAGACGGCCTTTGCCATTATGGGCCTGCTAGCAAAAAACGGTTATACTAAAGGCTCAGTACGCTTTGAAGGTAAAGAGCTATTGGGTCTACCGCAAAAAGCACTCAATAAAATCCGCGCTGAACAAATCTCCATGATCTTTCAAGATCCGATGACCTCCTTGAATCCCTATATGAAAATAGGTGACCAGCTTGCTGAGGTGCTGATTCTACATAAAGGCATGAGCAAAAAAGAGGCATGGGCTGAGTCGGTGCGGATGCTTGATGCAGTCAAAATCCCCGATGCGAAAAAGCGTATTGGCATGTATCCGTATGAGTTTTCAGGCGGTATGCGCCAGCGGGTGATGATTGCGATGGCGCTGCTTTGTCGCCCAAAGCTGCTGATTGCCGATGAGCCCACGACTGCACTTGATGTCACTGTACAAGCTCAGATTATGGTGCTCCTAAATGAGCTAAAGCGCGACTTTGGGACCACTATTATTATGATTACTCACGATTTGGGCGTGGTTGCGGGTATCTGTGATCGGGTGCTGGTCATGTATGCTGGCCGTACGATGGCTTATGGAGAGACCGAAGAGATTATCTATACGCCCACTCACCCCTATACGATTGGGTTGTTAAAGGCGATTCCGCGTCTTGATGATGATAAGGGTAAGCTTGAAACCATCCCTGGCAGTCCGCAAAACTTATTGAACTTACCAACGGGTTGTCCTTTTCAT
>JARIAA010000034.1 GCA_029264635.1 Psychrobacter sp.
GGGGGACGAGGAAAACATACGCGAATCTTATAAAAAGGATTTAAAGTCAGTGCTTAATAGATTCAGCTCTAGCTGAGTGAGAGCTAAATCTACTCCTGCGCAGGCGCACGCAATAGTAACAATAAAAACACCACCGTTCCGACGACGCCAAAAACCGTCGCGACAGGCACTTCAAACGGATAGCGTATGGAGCGGCCAATGATATCGCAGAGCAGTACCGCTGATGCACCAAGGAGCGCGACCGCTGGCAAACTGCGACGTAATTTATCGCCCATGATGCGGCTAACAATGTTGGGTACGACTAAGCCAATAAAGGGGATCATACCAACGGTCACGACGACGACAGCACTCATCATCGCGACCATTCCAACCCCAAGCCAGGTCACTTGTCGTTTACTAATCCCTAAGTTCAGCGCGATATTATCGCCCAAACCAACGATGGTCAGCTTGTCGGCGATAATATAAGCCAACACGCATAGTCCACCTGTTAACCATAGCAGCTCATAACGACCTGCCAACACAGAAGAGAAGTCGCCAAATTGCCAAACGCTGAGCATCTGTAGCGATTCCGTTTGATAAGCGATAAAAGTAGTTATCGCCTCAATAATACCGCCAAAAACAATACCAATCAGCGGAATCATCAAAAAGTCTGTTGGCGGTACGCGGTGGATAAGCAGCATAAAGAGCATCATGCCACCTACTGCCGCAATGGTTGCAACGCTCATCTTTACAATTAGCGCGCTGGCAGGAAACAGTAAGCTGACAACTAATAATCCTAGTGCCGCGCTTTGGGTCGCACCGACCATTGATGGCTCAACGAAGCGGTTTTTGAGCACCACTTGAATAATCATCCCTGCCACCGCCATGGCAATACCCGTCAAAATAATCGCAATGGTGCGCGGTATGCGGCTGACCAGCAGTAGCGAGCTATCGGAATTGGCACTATGACTGATAAGGCTTTGCAAAATACCTGACCACGAAAAATCTGCCACCCCAATCGATAAGCTTAATAATACCAAAAGCCCCATCATAATGAGGCTGCCCGTATTGATAAGCCAAGGCGGTATGGCAGCGCGTGGATGTTTAGGACTCAAACTATTAGCAGCCTTCTTTTGCCAGCTTGATGCTGCTGGCAAAGAAAGGCTTGATTTAACGCTCGCGTGAGTACGAGGAGAAAATAACGACATAACGATTACTGGCTGACAAATAGGGCATGAAAACTGCGATTAATAACAGTGGCTTGTATATCGATAGGATCTATTTTGCACTAGCAAAAGCGTTTTTGATGGTGGTCAAATCCTTTATCCACTGATAATAGCCGCCAAAGGCAAGGTAGGAATCTGGACTTAAATAAACCACCTGGTCTTTATTCCAAGCAGTGGTTTGGGCCACCAATGGATTATCCAATACCGCTTTGGCACCAGCGCCACCTTCACCAACCGCTGCGCTACGATCAACGACAAACAGCCAATCAGGATTGGTCTTTTGCAAATATTCAAATGAGATTGGCTGACCGTGACGCGCATCTTCTATTTGCGCATCTGCCATTGGTATCTCAAGGACGTTATGGATGAAACCATAGCGCGACTTGTCACCGTATGCCGACAGCTTATTACCATTGACCATGACTACCAAACCCGTGCCTTTATCTTTGGTTAAGGCTTTAGTGTCGTCAATAAGGCTATCAATGTTGCCTTGTAGTTTCGCTGCTTGATCGCTTTTACCAAACACAGCGCCCAGATCATGCAAACGCTGTTTACTTGACTCATAAATGTTTGCTGTATCAATGCTCATATCTAATGTGGGGGCGATATTAGAGAGCTCATCGTACTTCTCTGCCATACGCGAACCGATTAAAATTGCTTGCGGCTGCATGTTGTTCAACGCTTCAAGATCAGGCTCAAACACCGTACCAACTTCTTTTGGATCAGGTTGAGTCTCTGAGTGCAGATTGTCTAAATGCAGATCACTTGGCACACCATCGACGGCCACGTTAAGCGCTGCCAGATCTTGCAACAAGGTCATATCGTAAACCACCAATGGTGACGGATTCATCACCAAATCAACCTTGCCTCTAGCAGTATCGACAGCAATAGTGGCCACAGACACCGCATCATTATCAGCGACATTCGATGCTGCATCAGCCGTTTGATTTTCCGCTTTGGTATCATTGACCTCAGACTCATTAGAGTCGGATGAAGAACAGCCTGTGACACTTAGGGTCGTCACTACAACGGCCATCAAAGCCGTTAGTAACGGACGTTTAAAAAATAAAGGAGTAGAACGGCTAGATAAAAAAGAATTAGTAGACATAAATAACTCGGTATCGCATGGAGGTAGTTTGATAAAAATACTAAAAAATAGGCAGCGCTTGTGTATTTTTACTAAGGATTCATTTAAGGTTCGTTTATAATTTAATTGTTCTTAACCTTATTGTTTTAATAAAAACGCGCTAAGCGGCGTAGTTAATCAACCGCTATGATAAAGTAATTGAGAACCATTATCAACGATAATGTAAATGATTTCTATTAGCAACAGCTAACATCTTAAGTAACATAAGGCTTTAGTATGGCAACGACACTATACTAATCGCACTTGCTAATGGAAAATATTCAGTAGGAAAAGTTAACTATAATGAAGCTTTGCTTTATACCATTAACCGTACAATAGCGGGTAAATAAGAATTGGGAGATAAAAAATATTATAAGGTTATTGTTGATAATAGTTATCGTTTGCATTATCATCTACGGCATTCTACTTTGGTTAAACGTTAGGCTGTTATGAGCTCGATAAATAGTATTGCAATCCCACGCAAATTAATACTGATAGTGTTCGGTGCTGTTGTGTGCTTGCATGTGCTGACAGCGATGATACTAGCGATGGTAAAAACGCCAAACCCTGTCATTGAGACGCTAAAGGTAACGCCGCCCATCGAAATTCAATTGTTGGCGGCGCCGACGCAAACGGCTAGTAAGCAAACCAGTACTGCTGAGAATATAGAGAATGAAGCAGTCAAGAATGTAACATTAGAACCGAAAGCAAAAGTCGAATCAGAGCCTAAAACTGAAGTGAGATCAATGCCTGAAGCTGAACCAGAACGTAAGGCTGAACCAGAACGTAAGGCTGAACCAGAGCCTCAAGCCGAGCCAAAACCTGAAGCAGAGCCAGAACTACTAGAACCACAAACGATAGAGCCTAAGGTCACAGAGGTGAAGCCTATAGAGTCTCAGCCTATAGAACCTGAAGTGGTTATAGAACCCAAAGTTGCGCCTGCGCCAGTTGTAAAGTCTGGGGTGACTAGCACGACACAAACGACGATTAAAAAAGCAGAGTCTAATACGGCATCTAAACCAGCCGTCGCAGAAACAAAGCCTAATGATAGTGGCGGTTATACCCAACACTCAACTATTCCTACTGCACCAACTACAAGTAGTATTGCCAATAATGAAAGTAGGCGTGTAGGGAGTCGGGGTGATGTCAATAAAAAAGAGACGAGTAGCCGTTCTAATGCGCCACCAGCCTCAAATAATGAACCTGTCAGTTTTAGCGAAAGTAGTGCCAGCTGGGCAGTTGCGCCAAGACTCAGCTTTCCGAGCCGTGCTGAACGAGGCACCAGCTCAGGTGATACCTTTACTGTGCTATTGGCGCTTATAGTTAATAAACAAGGCGGTATCGATAGCGTACGCTTAGTGCAGTCTTCTGGCAATTCTACGCTAGATAAAGAAGCACTGCGCCAAGTAAAAACAGGGAAATTTGTCCCCTTTACTAAGGATGGGGCGGCAGTAGTTGGTAGTGTTACCCTGCCTATTACTTATAAAGTACCTTAGAAAAAGTACCCTAGAAAAATGGTGATAGAAAAAGTGCGATAGAAAAAGTGCGATAAAAAGAACTCTAGTAATAGCTAATAAAGCGTATCGAAAACTGAATAGCATCCATCATAAAATAACAAGCAATGAAATAACACATCAAGGAGTCTTTAATGGACTTTACTACCTACTGGCAATACAGCGATCTGGTTACTAGAAGTCTGTTCTTTTTGCTATTGGCTTTATCCATCCTCTCCTGGGTAACCGGTATCATTCGAGTACTACAAAGCCGCAAACTTGCGACCGAAGTTGCAGACGATTTAAGTCAGCAGATTCAAGCTAAAGCTCCTGACTTGATAGGTTCGGACGCCGCAACCTATCGTTTGGTGACCGAGCAGACCTTACTTAAGCACATTGGTCGTTACCGTTTTGCCAGTGAGCGCGGACTGCCTATTTTGGGTACGACAGCAGCGATTGCCCCTTTTATCGGACTGTTTGGGACAGTGTGGGGTATTTTCCATGCGCTGCATAATATCGGCGTCAGTGGCCAAGCGGGACTGGGACAAGTAGCGGGACCCGTTGGTGAAGCCCTTATTATGACAGGTCTTGGTATTGCCGTTGCTATTCCAGCGGTGGTGTTTTATAACTTAGCAGTGCGTATCAATCGCCGCATCCTGTATAACGCCAATGACAGAGCCCATGACTTACTGGCGCAGTCTGCCAAATTAGCGTCAGCACAAAAGCTGCCATTAGAAAAACAGGCCACGCTTTCTTCTTCACAGCGACAGTCAATAAATGGCACTCACACCGAAAAACAACGCGCTCAGCCAGCGAAGCAGTATCCGAGCTCAGCGCCATCGCAGTCGTAAAAGATGTTTAGTCATAAAATAATACGTTAAAAAAGCAACGTTAAAAATCAGCGATGACGTAATAATCGTATTAAGAATAACCAAAAGTACTGAGAATAATTATGGCATTTCAATTGGGTGATGAGGACGTACAAGGCATGAATGAGATGAACCTCATTCCGCTTATCGATGTCATGCTAGTATTGATGATTATATTTTTGTTGACCGCAACTGTACTGAATCCAACGGTGCCACTCAATCTGCCGCAGACCAGTGCTGAGGTCAATGAGCCGCCGCTCGATCCTATTCAAATCAGTATCGATAAAGAGGCGGGGATATTTTGGGACAGCGAGCCGATTAGTATGGAGGAGTTAGATAAGCGCCTGCAACAACAAAGTGCCAAAGGCGAGGATCCTTCTATTCAGCTACGTGCGGATAAAGAGAGTAAGTATGACACAGTTGCCCAAGTTCTAGCATCTGCTAGCCAAGCAGGACTGACAAAGATAGCCTTTGTTAACGAATAACAGTAATCGAGTCGAATCACGTTAAAATCGAGTCAGTGCTACGAGGATGAATTTTCTATCCCCTTTGTGTGACTAGCATGCAAGGCACATTTATAACACTAAGCTGACCAAAAAAATCAGCAAACTTATCAACAAAAAAACAACCAAGATAATAAGAAGAACCATTAAGATGATAAGTTTTTTCTCCTGCCTCGTTTGGGTAACCTTGCGAGGTTTCTTTTATGTTATCAGATTACCAGCCATAGCCAAACGGTCTATAAAAAGGACTATATCCAAAGGGTCCATAACCAAAGGGATAAGGTGAGCGCAAGTAGTCAAGATCACGCTGACGGATATAATAGTAGCGCCCTTGGGCGTAGGCTTCTTCTAATTTTTCAATGCCTTCAAGCGGACAGACCGGTTGCCAGTCATATCCTTCTCGGCCAAGCTTGTAAGCATTGAGCTCGGTACAGTAGTTTTTAAGCCCTTGCTGGCGACCTTGTTCCCATTGAAGGCGGTTAGGCATTGCGCCACCGACACTCATACAACTATTGGTATACGTCCCAAAATAAGCGCCAGAGCGCCCCTGTATTCCGTCGGCATAGCCAACCTCTTGCCAGTTACTAGACTGACACTGCTGCGGGGTTAGACGCTGAGTGGTCGCACAGCCAGTTAGCAAAAGTGTGGCTATGGTCATAAGCGATAAAGCTATAGAGGGTTTAGCCGCACAGGCAGTAACAAGTTTGATAACTGAAAAATGAGAAATAGCATTTGGCTTTAAAAGATAAGTCATAATAAACCTGCGCGCGTCTAAAATTATGGTTTATCATAGCACTTTTTTATGTCAGCAGCTTTTTGTATCTTGTTATAAGCGCTATTTATTATCACTTGCTAAGTTATTGATATGACTAATTTTATACTAGATATATTTATGAGTAGTGTGTTCATACGCTTGAATTTTAAGGGTAAGGTCGCGATATTAGTCTGCACCTCATAGTTTGTCAAAGTAGCGTTAGTAGTTAATACAGTTGTTACCTAACTTGTGACTCATGCAAAATGACAATACGATATTCAATAACTAACCATAAATAATAAGTACATCTTCATTACAGGTTTGTAAGAAAACGATAAGGCAAAATAGTCATGGGGTTATGGATTGGAATTATTATCGTACTATTCGTATTAGGGAGTATGATGGCGCTCAAACCCAGCGGTATTGACCAGCGTTTGGATAATCTACGTATGATGGCGCGTCGTCTACAGCTCAATCCAAAGCTCATTACTTGTCCTGACTGGATAAAAGGTAAAGACAACGAATATGGACGCGGGATGATCGGTCAGTACTGCTTAATCCTAGAGGGCACCCAGCTGCCACATGCACGCTATCAGGTGATTGATGGGCAATGGCGACCAGATAATAGCTTTGTCGATATGGCGGTAGATAATAGTAAACTTGCTATTCCAAGTGCTATTCGTCCTAGCCAAAACCATACCAATACTGTCGTCAAAAAGATCAATTTTAGTCTGGATAAAACGCCTTTAGACTTGCCTGTCAGTATTGAGCCGTTTGTAAAAGGCTTAACAACGAAGGCGAATAGCATTATTATTTATTGGGAAGACATTGCTTACGTACGCCCATCGACTAACCCTGCTTATCAGCAAACATTGATTGAGACAGATTTGCTGGCGCTCAAAGAGAAACTTGAAAAATGGGCACTTGACATGCAAAAAAAGCCATAGTGCTGGTAAAGCGTTTTTTAGTCTCCATTAAAGAGCAACAAACCAGCAGTCTTGCAATATTATGAAGGATTTGAATGATAGCCAGTTGACAGTTTCACGCTAAGCAGTGTAACGTCTTTATAACTCTATTATGTTTTAAGGTTATTGTTTGTTAAGTAACCCCTTCATAGGCAGCTATTATTACAATAAATCGCTGAGCTATTTTAATTAACGACCAAAATTGCCATGCTGCTGCATTTAATCTTACTTTTAATCTACTTATTATGGTGTGTCACCTATGGCAAAAACCGCAACCAAAAAAAGTCCAGCTTCTGACAGTCCAAAAGGCAAATCCTTGGTGATTGTTGAGTCGCCGGCCAAAGCCAAAACAATTAATAAATATCTTGGTGATGATTTTATCGTGCGCTCCAGTATTGGGCATGTAAGAGATTTGCCCGTGGGCGCCAGCAAAAGCGCAAAGAAACCTGCAAGTAAAAAAGATGATAGCCTCACGAAAGAGGAAAAAACGCAGCAGGCGCTAGTTAGGCGAATGGGTGTCGACCCTGAGCATGGCTGGGCGGCGGTGTATGAAGTGCTGCCAAATAAAACCAAAGTCATCAAAGAGCTAAAGGCCTTGGCCAAAGACGCTGACAAAATTTATCTGGCAACGGATATGGACCGTGAAGGGGAAGCTATCGCTTGGCATTTAAAAGAAGTCATCGGCGGTGCCGATAGTAAATATGAGCGCGTGGTCTTCAATGAGATTACCAAGTCCGCTATTCAAAATGCGTTTAAGCAGCCATCAAAACTTGATATTGATCGCGTTAATGCTCAACAAGCAAGGCGTTTTTTAGACCGGGTCGTGGGCTTTATGGTGTCACCATTACTGTGGCAGAAGGTTGCTCGCGGTCTGTCAGCAGGGCGTGTACAGTCGGTTGCCATGCGTCTGGTCGTTGAGCGTGAGCATGAGATTCGCGCCTTTATTCCAGAAGAATATTGGCAGATATTTGCAGACACACACATCGATGATAGCAAAGCCAAAAAAGCCACAGATGCTGAGCATATCGGTATTCGTTTAGAAGCAACCAAACAAGGCGGTAAAGCCCTTAAGCTTGGCAATAAAGAGCAGACCGATAAAATCTTAGAGATTCTTAAATCTGCTGATTATATCGTAAAAGAGCGCGAAGAGAAGCCGACCCAATCGCGTCCAAGCGCACCATTTATTAACTCGACGTTGCAACAAGCTGCCAGCACGCGATTAGGATTTTCGGTTAAAAAGACCATGATTTTGGCACAGCGTTTATATGAAGCGGGTCATATCACTTATATGCGTACGGATTCGACCTTTTTATCGGGTGATGCATTAGCTGCTGTGCGTGGCTATATCGAAGATAGCTACGGCGCAAAGTATGTGCCAGAAAAACCAAACTTCTATGGTAATAAACAAGGCGCTCAAGAAGCGCATGAGGCCATTCGTCCTTCTAACGTCAATATGAAGTCTACTCAGCTCAAAGGCGTTGAGCGTGATGCGATACGTCTGTATGAGCTTATCTGGCGTCAGTTTGTGGCCTGTCAGATGCTGCCAGCTAAATATCTATCGGTGAATTTGTTCGTTGGCGCAGATGATGTAGAGCTAAAAGCTCGCGGCCGTACGATGATTTTTGATGGGTTTACTAAAGTCATGCCGCCTGCCAAAACTGATGATACCTTATTACCTGATGTTAAAAAAGGCGATGTATTAGTCCTCGATAAGCTTGATCCCAGCCAGCACTTTACCAAGCCGCCACCGCGCTTTACTGAGGCAAGCCTTGTTAAAGAGCTTGAGAAAAAAGGCATCGGTCGTCCATCAACTTATGCATCAATTATCTCAACTATTCAAGATCGCGGTTATGTAAAGCTTGAAAACAAACGCTTATTCGCTGAAAAAATGGGCGATATCGTCACTGACAGACTGACAGCAAGTTTCCCAGATTTGATGGATTATACCTTTACCGCTGCGCTTGAAGACAAGCTTGATCACGTCGCAGAAGGTGAGCAGGACTGGAAAGATGTGCTCGATAATTTCTATGGCGACTTTAAGCTGAAGCTTGAACATGCTAAAGACAAAGATGGGATGCGCCCGAATGACCCAACTGATGTGCCAGATGTCCACTGTGATATTTGTGGTCGTCCGATGCAGCTGCGTACTGGCTCAACAGGGGTGTTTTTGGGCTGTACAGGCTATAACTTACCACCTAAGGAGCGCTGTAAAGGCACCAAAAACTTAATGCCCGTTGAAGCGTTTGCTAATCTTGACGATCCTGAAGGTGATGATGACGCCGCCGAAGTCAAAGATTTGATGGAGAAAAAACGCTGCCCTAAATGCGGCACAGCCATGAATGGCTATATCGTTGATGGTGGTCTTAAGTTACACATCTGTGGTAACAACCCTGATTGTGACGGCTACATCTTAGAAGAAGGCAAGTTTGAAGTTCCTGGCTCTGATGCACCCACTATCGACTGTGATAAGTGTGATGGCCAAATGGAGCTAAAAACGGGACGTTTTGGGCCATACTTTGCTTGCCAGAAATGCGACAACACGCGTAAAGTGCTCAAAACAGGCGAGGCAGCACCGCCGCGTATGGAACCCATCCATATGCCAGAGCTAAAATCGACCAAGCATGACGATTACTTTATCTTACGTGAAGGCGCGGCTGGTATGTTCCTAGCGGCGTCAAAGTTCCCAAAAGTACGGGAGACCCGTCCGCCAAAGCTTGCTGAGCTACGAGAAATCAAAGATAAGATGGAAGATAAGTTCCAATATCTGTTTGAGGGTCCAGATGAGGATCCCGATGGCAATCCAACTATCCTACGCTGGTCACGTAAGAAAAAAGAGCAATATATCGGCTCTGAGAAAAACGGTAAGGCCACGCGCTGGGGGGTATACTGGCGTAACGGTGAGTGGGTAGAAGAATAACCTATGGTTATTCTGCCCCTCCATTTAGCTGTCTTATTTCCAAAAAAAAACCTCTTAGCATGCTAAGAGGTTTCTTTATTATGTTATGAAGATTAAGCTTTGTTAGCTATTTTTAACATTAGCTTTTTTCAATGATACCGCAAGCGATACGGTCACCTGAGGCACCTTCTGGCTGGCTGGTATAATCATCAGCGCTACTATGAACGATAAATGCGCGGCGATTTACGCTATATTTGCCTGCTTGCTCGACAGAGATTTGCTTATTCACAAAGTTGATAGTAGCAATGCCATCTTCATTTGCCGTTAAGTTTGGTAAGTCGCCTGCATGGCCTTTCATATCTTCAGGATTAGAGTGTGGGAAGTTATCAGGGTTGAAATGACCACCTGCTGCCTTACCCATATCTGCACAGCTACCCGTTTCATGAATGTGCAACGCGACAGTTTTACCTGGCGCCATATTCATAAGTTTACCGTAAACCTGTACACCACCATCTACAGGACGTAAAAAGATCTGTCCTACTTCACGGTTAGCGCTATCAACCGTTTTAATGGTTGATTTCATAACAGGCTGATCAAACGGATTGCCAGTTTTTAGCTGATCTTGTACCGTTTGGCAACCTGTCATTGCTAATGCTGAACCACATAATAAAACACTTGCAAGCATTGTCTTTTTCATTGTTTTCTCCATTTGTATGTAATTGTCTAATGTGCTTATTACTAAGCTTTTGTAGTTATGACTGCCTCTACAATGTTCATAAGCTTTATCTATGCTGCTTAGATACTTCACGGTTAGTATAGACAAACATTCCTCATAGTTATTCACTATAAGCGCAACAATCGGTTAATAAATGTAAGTAACGTATGGGTTTGAAAATAGTTTACATGTTTTTCTTTACTTCGTTTCGCCAAACTAAAGTTTCGCCAGTTTCCATCTTTTGCAGCAAATTATAGTCAGGCATATCCGTCTGATTATCTGATGTTGACGATATTGGTTGTGAGGGTTGCAAACTTAGTGTGAGCTGACTGCTACTATCACGCATTAAATTAAACAAAGCGGACTCGATCCTATTGCCTGTCTCACCGCAGCCCATTACAGTGCTGATGATGGTGCCGACTTTGAAAGTATGATCATTGAGTAAAAAATAGGGCGCGAGCGAGCCGTTACAGCCTGAGCTAAAGGATGCGTATTGATTGTTAGGCCAACTCTCAAAGCTCGCTGAAATAGGGTGATCGGGGTGATAAAAATTGCCCAAAGATTTTCTAGTTAACTCTCCTTTTGCATCATAAGTATTACTGACGGCGCTGACCAGCTGCCAATCGTAGCGCTCCAATAACTCGTTAGTAATGGGCAATCCAGTGGGAGCTGCTAATGCTTTAGGTGAACCTATAAAAATTAAGCGATTACCGTTTTCGATATTAAGTGCCAAACGTTTAGGGGCAGCTTGTATGGCGACTGGCGCTGATTCTGATGTTAAATGCGAAGTTAGCAATAACTCAAAATTAAGCCTAATAGGTGCGTACTTAACAAATAACGATTGAATACTATTATCCTCTGTAATCACAGTTTTATTATCAAGGCCATTGTCAAGGTCATGGTCATCGTTACAGTTCGCTGGAACTTTGGCAAGATGAGAATAATAGGGATAAGGCGGTGCGGACAGCGCATGAAAATCCATTCTATATTGCTCACAGCCTTGATGCAGACTGATTGAACTGGGATCTACTTGTAAGATAATCGGTGCAAAATTATTTATATCGACAGTTTTACCGTTTTGATTAA
>JARIAA010000100.1 GCA_029264635.1 Psychrobacter sp.
TATAAAAAAGCTCAATTTGTCATTTTAATAAAAGCGTTTAGAGAAACAGAAAGCTAATAAGAATAAAAAAGGCTATTCCATCGAGAATAGCCTTTTTTATTAGCCTTAAATCTATCTAGCGCATAAATAATGCCTACTAGCGCTAATTAACGCATGGTCACAAACTCTTCAGAACCGGTAGGATGAATGGCGACCGTATCATCAAAGTCGGCTTTAGTTGCGCCCATCTTAATCGCTACCGCAAAGCCTTGAATCATCTCATCGACGCCATAACCAATGCCATGCAGACCGATAATTTTCTCATCATCTCCCAAGCACACCAGTTTCATCACGCATTTTTGGCGGTGCTGAGTCACTGCGCTATACATCGAGGTAAAGGTCGATTTGTAGCACTTAATATTGTCTTTACCGTGCTCTTCAACTGCATACCAATACGACACTTACTGAAGTTAAAAAGAATGAAGATGGCAGTCTAGAGTTATTTGCTGAAGACGGCACGCTTGATACGGTAGATTGCCTGATTTGGGCGATTGGTCGCGCGCCGTCTACTGACAATATTAACTTGGAGGTGACGGGTGTAGAAACTACCGAAATTGGTAAAATTAAAGTTGATAAGTTCCAAAATACCAACGTTGATGGCATTTATGCGGTCGGTGATATTATTGAGGGCAGTATTGATCTAACTCCCGTGGCTGTCGCAGCAGGACGACGCTTATCTGAGCGCCTATTTAATGATAAAACGGATGAGCATTTGGTTTATGATTTAATACCAACGGTTATTTTTACTCACCCGGCTATTGGCACTATCGGCTTGTCTGAGATTGACGCGGTTGAGCAGTATGGCAAAGACAACATTAAGTGCTATAAATCGACCTTTACCTCGATGTATAGCGCGGTGACTCAGCATCGCCAAAAATGCGTGATGAAACTGGTGTGCTTAGGTGATGATGAAAAAATCATTGGCCTACACGGTATTGGCTTTGGCGTTGATGAGATGATTCAGGGCTTTGCAGTAGCGATAAAAATGGGCGCAACGAAGGCTGACTTTGATAATACTGTAGCCATCCATCCTACAGGTTCAGAAGAGTTTGTGACGATGCGTTAGTTTGACAAATCGTATTGACAAAAAGGCTATTCTTCATGGAATAGCCTTTTTTATGGTCTGTTTTTTATTTAGTGTACACTCGCCTACAGACAGCACGATTACAATACTGCTATGATAAATAATTAAAAACCGTTGCGAGATCACTGTGTGGCAGGTATACCTCTTTATATTACCGATCGGCCTTGGCATTATGACCCTAGCGGCAAGCTTGTTGTTTTTATTTGCCTATCTGATGTCTGATGATAACGCCACGCGTCTGCCCGCTTTTAACTGGTTTAAGCGCCTGCTTATCGCAGCCTTTATCCTACTAAGCGCTGGACTGTTTATGACCTTTAGTCACTTTTGGTTTAACTAAGCTCAGTTTAACTACAACTCATCGCGAACGATTTTTTCTAATTCTAATAACTCCAAATCCTGACGCTTGGGCTCGCCATTATTGCCATCGTCTGGAAACGGCATCTTGTTACCATTTAACTGATAGCCACGGCGCTGATAATAAGCTAACAGCTCGGGACGATGGCTCAAAATAGACATGGTAAGGCGGCTTGGCTGATCATTATTTTTTAAGTGTCTTTGAGCAAAAGTCTCTGCGGCCTCTAAAATTACATGACCAACGCCTTGCCCTTGTAACTCTGGATGTACCGCAAACATTCCAATATAAGCCTGACGTCCTAAACCAGTGTCGTTTTTCATCTCAACAGCAATGCAGCCTAAAAGCTCTCCAGTCTCTTGTCCTGCGCGAGTGCCAGTAGTGGTTTTTGGATACACAAATAAGTAATGTTTTGGATTGGCAATAATACTCGCCAGCTCCGCTTGAGTAATACGAATACCGCCAACAAGATCCGCTTCATTGGTCCAGCCTTTGTCCTCACGATAGCAAAGGTTCAACAGCTGACGAATAGCGCTGATATCCTCCGCTTCTGCTTGTCGTAGAAATATCTCGTTTTTATCTGTTTCTTTATTCATCACAGTTTCTCCACTTTATTCTTATACAAAATAAAAGGCCAACCCAAACATCAGGTTAGCCTTTATAATAACTATAATAGGTATAAACCGCTATGATAAAGCATGCGCTTGGGCCACGATATCAAAGCCATTATTAATCTGGGCTCGCGTCGGTGCATGGCCGCGGCGTAACAGCTCACTAAAGGCTGCCAATTCTTTATCACGACCAAGTGTACTAGCAGCGCTGGCACGAGTATTCTCCCCTTCATCATCGAAATAATACTCGATATAGTCCAAATCGTTCGGTCTACCTAACAAAACATTGTTATCAGGCGTTGCTGCATGACCACTGTAACGTAAGCTATTGCCGTACTG
Organism: Psychrobacter sp.; assembly: GCA_029264635.1. GTDB lineage: Bacteria > Pseudomonadota > Gammaproteobacteria > Pseudomonadales > Moraxellaceae > Psychrobacter. Next base: position 2,426 of record JARIAA010000100.1, read on the forward strand.
CGCGGTCCAAAAGAAGGGGATGCGCTCCTCAAGCGAGTTAACTTTGTCGTCACCTAATATAGCCCCAGCCGTTACGATGCCATGCTGGAGCGCCACGCGCCAATGCTCAATACGCATGCGTCCCATCTGATTGGTCGCTTTGGCGATATCGCCTAACGCATAAACCCCATCGCGCAGCTGCAAATGCTCATCGACTTGTACGCCATCAGGGTCATTGACGTCATCAAGGACGTCGGTACGCGGTGCTACCCCTGTACCTAAGATGACGATATCGGCATCAATAGTACTACCATCAGACAAAGTAACGCCACTGACAGCGCCATTATTAGTATTGATAGCATCGACGCCCGCACCAAAGGCAAACTTAATGCCGTTTTCTTCATGCATATTTATTAAAGCATTACTGACCGTCTCAGAGACGATATTACTCATTACCCGAGCGGTGCGACCAACGATGGTAATAGAAGCGCTGTCACCTGCTTGCGATAGGGCCGACGCGGCTTCCATACCAATAAAGCCAGTACCCACTATCACGACGTTTTTGCCGCTACTCGCCGCTTTGATAGCTTTGGCATCGTCCATACTACGCAAGGTATAGACGCCTTTAGCATCAGCGCCTTCAAATGGCGGTACCTTTGGCTGGGCACCTGTCGCCACTACTAAGAAATCGGCAGTGTGCGTTTCATTGTTACCACTATCATCTTCAATGGTAATAGTGCGCTCATTAGGTACAATATTGCTGACGGTTTGGTTGAGACGCAAATCGATATTATTTCTCTCAGCCCAATCTGGGCCTCCTAAAATAAGGATGCTTTCGTCCATCTTACCAGCCAAAAACGCTTTAGATAATAAAGGGCGATTGTAAGGCGCCGTATCATCAGCACTAATCATCGTGATTTTGCCGCCATAACCGGTGTGGCGTAGCTGATTGGCCGTCATAAAACCTGCCCCACCGCCGCCTACGATGAGGGTATGAGTATCCGTCATTTTATCGTTTTCTACGTGTTTGTCTATCTTCGCTGAAGTATCAACGCTCAGGGTATCACCCTCATCGATCAGCTTATATTGGGTCAAGCTGCGCATAGCAACCGGCTCTAGCAGCGTCCCATCTCGCGTATCGAAGCTACCATGATGCCAAGGACAAACGACACGGTTACCACAGCGTATACCGTCGCCCAAATCTGCCCCGACATGAGGACATTTGCCGTCAAAGGCGAAAAACTCATCCTCATCACGGGTGATTAAAATGATACTATCGTCATCCTGTTTATAGGATTTCATGCCGCCGCTGGGAATGTCAGCTTTATTGATAGTCACTAAGTGTTTGGCGGTGATTTTATTATCGGTTTGATTATTATTAACTTGGCTCATAGGTTATCCTTAACGGTTGCGGTTGCTGCCTAGGAAAAGATTAAAGAATTTAACGGGCGCATGCGTAACTAGTATTAGTAATGATGCTTTGCACCCTAGCTAACTTTTAAACGCCTTATGCTTTCTCATAGTAGCAAGACCACCAATCCCTCGATGTTTTATTGTATGTCTACCTCGTTGCAAAACGTAACTTTTTAGCTTTTAATGGCTATTGTTAAATACTTCATTCAAATAAAAGACGGCCTTATGATCCCAGACACTAATGCACCCTTTGATATTACCACTATCGATTTTTCAGCGATGACCAATATGGCAAAGCTGCCACAACCTGCATTACCACCTATCAAACAAGCTACATACAAAGCGGGCGCGCAAGACTTTGTGGTGAATGAAATACTAGATATCGACTTTGCAAATACAGGTGAGCATTTATGGCTGCATATCCAAAAGTCAGGGATGAATACCGCTTATCTTGCCAAATTGCTAGCAGAATGGGCGGATATTCCATTGCGGGATGTCGGCTATTCAGGACTCAAAGACAGGCAGGCATTAACGAGGCAGTGGTTTAGTCTGCGCCTACCAAAGAAGCAATTGCCCGCCACTACCTTTGCTCCCAGCGATATTGGCGATCATGAAACAGTAGCTATTTTGGTGCAGCATTGGCATAACAAAAAGCTCAATCGCGGCACGCATAGGGGCAATCAGTTTATCATTACTTTGCGAGATATCGATTTTGGTAGTAATGATAAATCATCTATAGAACAGCATTTGCAAGTTATAAGTGCGCGCGGCGTACCCAATTATTTTGGTCCGCAGCGCTTTGGCTTTGATGGGAACAATAATAAAGAGGCGCTACGATTCTTTGCCCGTCCTGTCACACAAAAGCCTATAGCAAATAAAAAAAGCAAGCGTAAAAGCGCATCTCGTGAGCAAAACAGTATGGAGCTATCGGCGGCGCGTAGTTTAATATTCAACGAGATATTAGCCGCGCGCGTACGCGGTGGCAGCTGGGACACTGGAGTTGATGGCGAGGTTTTTAACCTTAATGGCTCAGGCTCTATATTTACTAGTGCGACGATAGATGAGACATTACGCGTAAGGCTTGAATCTGGAGATATTCATCCTACTGGGGTGTTGTGGGGCGTGGGTAATGACAAGGTAGCTGGCATAGCCGCGCAGCTAGAAAAAGATATCGTCCAACGAAACCCTGTGTTAAACCAGTTGGCAATAGGACTAACGCAGCGAGACATCAAAGCACAAAGACGCGCGCTAAGATTGCCTGTTGAAAATCTAACTTGGGAGTGGGCAGACGAGCAAACACTCATATTGAGCTTTACTTTGATAACAGGTAGCTTTGCAACCAGCGTCTTGGCAAGTTTAGTACAGCGGCTCAATACAAAAGATTAGACACAAACGACATTGGCCACGTTAGAATAAATGATGTCATAG
>JARIAA010000051.1 GCA_029264635.1 Psychrobacter sp.
AAAAAATGGGTTTTTGCCGCTTTAAACAAGGTCTATTTTGGATCGTCAATCCTGCTGACTATGAAGATGAGCTTGCGCTTTGGCTAGGTGAAGATATTTTAAAACAAGACAACTATTATGTGATTGCTCGTAGTGGCTTCGGTGAGCTGTACGTTTGGGGAGAAAAAACAGGGTTTGCTATTAAGATTATCCCCACTTTAGGATGGGTAAGGACAAAACAGGGTGACGCAAAAGATATTGCCGCTGGACTTGAAAACAGAAGATTAGAGTTATTTTTTGGCTTCCAAGAAATTGAATATGTTGATATGGAAGACAACAACGACAAACCCCTATTCAAACGTTGTGTCAAAAAATTCGGCGCGCTTGAGTATGATGAGATGTTTGGCTTCGTTCCTGCCCTTGCCATAAGTGACAATGCGTCTATCAAAAATGTCGATAAAATGAATATCTTTGTCCATCTCAATATTCTCGCTGATTTGATTGAGATTCAACACATCAACTTTAAGAAATTAGGACAAATGGCATTTGGCGTTGATGATGATTCAAACTTACCTGATTTAGATGATTTGGAATAATTAAAACTTGAGCCACTTTCGGGTGGTTTTTTCATCTAATCAATAAAACAGTAACTCAAATTCAAAACGTTCAGCTCAATATGGAGTTTTTATCATAATTTAGCATACAAACTCCAACCACGACCACCCTTTGCAAGCAATTGATGCCACCGCTAGCCCTGAGTGTAGCGGATATACTTGGCTGATCACAGGATTGCAGGCACTTAGCCTGAGGCGTTATCGCTGAGCAGGAACGACACAGGCTTTAGTGCCTGCTCCTGCGAGCTGTCAAGATAGCATCGAAAAGCAGGAATGGCTACAACCCCTTGGGTTAGCTCTGTGTACAGCAGACAAGTACTCCCGCCGATGACGGGGGTCACTGAGTGTCAAGCTGATAGCGACAGTCGCAATCATATGACGCCATTCACCCTGATCGATAGCGCAGCTGATAGCAGCTATGTGAGTAGCGATACCTTCGTTCATAGAACTATGGGTGAGATGATCACCACCACGCAAGCGGACATGATAGTCAGTAGTGGAAATACACATAGCCAAATCAGTAATGAAGCGCTCAATATCATAGCTGATGGTCAAGTGAGCATGACCAACGCTAAAGACAACCTCACCCTCTCCGCGCATACCGGAAAATTGGAAGCCACCGCTAAGCAAGATGTCAACATCGCCTCCTCCACCAAAGAGGTGGAAGTGGTTGCTACCAATAAAGTGACGATTACGGCGGGTGGCGCGAGCATTACTTTGGACGGTAGTAACATTACGATTGCAGCTAAAGAGGTGACGGAGAAAGGCGGTAAGCATGGTAAGGCTGGGGGCGGGATTGATAGCAGTTATTTATCGCGCTTACCTTTTGATAAGCTGCTAGAAAAAGAATTCTTTGATGAGCAAATTCAGTTGGTTGACCCAATGGGCAATCCATTACCTGGTATGAAATATTTGTTGACGGGTAGAAATGTGAATATAAAATCGGAATCTGATGTCGAGGGTAAAACGCCTCGCGTAGACTCTGGTGATAAAAAAGACGAGATAAAAATGCAGTTAGTCTGGTCTACATTCAATGATAGAAATAATAAGTAGGATGAATAAATGGTCACAAAAGTAAAGACTAAGACGAATACTACTATAAATAGCTGTACGCCAGTGAGTTGTACTTGCGAGGAGTTATGGTCTGTCTCTCAACAGTTTTGCCTAAAACGTTTAAGCGAAGAAGTGTCTGCAAACTCTTACAACTTTGTAGACAGTTATAGCATAAGAGCCAGACGGATCGCAGGCACCTATGCACGGTTTTATTTGGAAACTGAAGAAAACGGTGATCCAAGTAAAAAAGGTCGCTTTTATTGGATGGCACTTGGTGCCTTTGCGAGCAAAACTGTAGCTTGTACATTAGAACATCCTACTGTTAGGTTAGGTCGTTTTCCTAACGATCTAATAGTAACGGCTTCAGACTGGTTTGGACAAGGTAATTTTTGGTTGTTTCAGGATATCGCTGGATGGCACCATTACTTTAGTAAGTTTGGGTCTGAAGTTTTTTTTAAATGTATGAATAAGCGTAATACTAATAACCTTGTACCACAAATGAAAACTGCAATAACTAATGCAGATTGGGCTAGCGACTCACTACCAAAAATCAACTATTTAAAAAGTAATGACTACTTAGTTAAAGGATTTAATAAGGTAAAAGAGTTTGAAAGCTCAAGTGTTAAAGAGATAAAAATAAGACTTCAGTATCAAAATTTGTTACAAATTGCATATCACGAGCAAGGTGAAATTTTACAGCCTTTAATATACGAAAATTGGCGACACAAACGTGAAATTGATGCCATGGATTGGTTTAGTTTGATTACCCCAGACGTTGTGCTTTATTTTTCAAATACTTGTAAGGTACCGCAAGTTACGGTACAACCAAAGTATCGCTATCGTGGTAGTCATGCTGAAAATAAAGATGACTCCAAAATCGTCAAACATGTATCAAGGCCTGATGCAGATATTGTGCTATATAACTATGATAGCCGTATGAAGTGGATAAAAAACGCTGCTGAAAAATTTCACGATTTAATGCAAAAGGAGAAATCTTATATGCATGACCAAATTCAAACTATGGCCAGCTGGTACAACAAAGCTGACTCATAAATTCATCTTTAATAAAACAGTAGGTCGTCATGTTAAAGCAACTTTGCTTCACCTTCATATACTTCACTCTATTTTTTTCGATTACTGCTTGCCAAGCTAAAACAGAGGTTATTATGCCTGATAAACCGTTAGAGATTGCTTTGAATGTGACGGCCGAAGAGTTATATAACGCTAATCCTGACTACAAAGCATTTCAAGAAGGTGATGCTCAGCCTATGGGAGTTACTTTCCAAGGCTATGACTTTCCCCGTTTCCAAGAAAGTAAAATGGTTTTTAAATATCCAAATGGTGAGTTTTTGATAGATGGTGTGATGTCTGTTATCGCTTACGATAATATTAAAA
>JARIAA010000079.1 GCA_029264635.1 Psychrobacter sp.
GATCACGCTCATCAAATAGATGTGAGACGATACCTGAGTCACGGTCAAGACCTAGCGTTAACTGAGTCAAATCGTTTGAACCGATTGAGAAACCATCGAAGTGCTCTAGGAAATCTTCTGCTAATAGGGCGTTGGTTGGTAGCTCACACATCATGATGACGCGCAGACCATTTTCGCCACGTTTTAGACCGTTTTTCGCGAGTAGCTCGATGACCTCTTTTGCTTCGCCAACGGTACGAACGAATGGAATCATAATCTCAACGTTGGTCAAGCCCATCTCATCACGGACACGTTTCAATGCTTTACACTCAAGCTCGAAGCAATCACGGAAGTTGTCAGACACATAGCGACTGGCACCGCGGAAACCAAGCATTGGGTTTTCTTCTGATGGCTCGTATAATTTACCACCAAGCAAGTTGGCGTATTCGTTTGATTTAAAATCAGACATACGCACGATAACTGGCTGATCCATAAAGGCAACGGCTAAGGTGGAGATACCTTCGACCAATTTATCCACATAGAAATCGACTGGTGAGGCATAACCTGCGATACGCTCATTGATCGCTTGGGCGATTTCGCGTGGTAAGCTGTTCATGTTCAGGAGCGCTTTTGGATGCACACCAATCATACGGTTAATGATGAACTCTAAACGCGCAAGACCGATACCTTCGTTTGGCATTTGGGTAAATGAGAAGGCGCGATCTGGGTTACCCACGTTCATCATGACTTTGAAGGCAAGCTCTGGCATAGATTCAACAGAGTTGGTCTGTACTTCAAAATCAATCTGACCTTCATAGATAAAGCCAGTATCACCTTCAGCACAAGAAACAGTGACGTCTTGACCATCAACCAATAATTCAGTGGCATTACCACAACCGACGATAGCTGGAACGCCAAGCTCACGCGCGATAATAGCCGCGTGACAAGTACGACCACCACGGTTGGTGATGATAGCAGAAGCACGCTTCATGACGGGTTCCCAATCTGGATCGGTCATGTCTGATACTAAGACGTCGCCGTCTTGTACTTTGTCCATCTCGTTTAGGTTGCTAACGATACGTACTTTACCAGCGCCAATGCGTTGACCGATTGAACGACCTTCACATAATACTTTGGCGTCGTTAGTATTGATGACATAGCGCTCCATGACATTGCTGTCTTGACGGCTTTTTACGGTTTCAGGACGCGCTTGCACGATAAAGATCTCATTGGTATCCCCATCTTTCGCCCATTCGATATCCATCGCCTGACCGTAGTGCTTCTCAATGGTCATGGCTTGTTTAGCAAGAGAGGTCAGCTCCTCAGTTGTCAGCGAGAACTGCATGCGATCTTGCTTTTCAACATCGACCGTCTTAACAGATTTAGCGGTGCTACCTTCGTCACCATAAATCATTTTCTTGTGCTTACTGCCCAAGTTACGGCGAATAATGGCAGGTTTACCATCGGTAAGTAGACGTTTTGACAAATAAAATTCATCAGGATTGACTGCGCCCTGAACGACCATCTCACCTAGGCCATAACTTGAAGTAATAAAGACCACTTGATCAAAACCGCTTTCGGTATCGAGCGTAAACATCACACCTGCCGCGCCCGTTTCTGAGCGTACCATACGCTGGACAGCAGCAGATAGAGCCACGCCTTCGTGCTCAAAACCTTTATGGACACTATAAGAGATAGCGCGGTCATTATAAAGAGAAGCGAACACCTCTTTAATAGCCATCAAAACGTTGTCGATACCACGAATATTTAGGAAAGTCTCTTGCTGACCTGCAAATGAGGCATCTGGCAAATCCTCTGCAGTGGCAGAAGAGCGTACTGCTACCGCGATATCTTTACCGTCACTCATCGCTTCAAATGATTGACGCACTTCTTGTTCAAGATCTTTTGGTAATTCTTGCTCAATAATCCAGTTACGAATCTTTTTACCCGTCGCAGTAAGCTTATTAACGTCGTTCACATCCAGCGCTTTAAGCTCGCTATTAATCTTGTCAAGCAGGCCCGTTTCAGTCAAAAAACGATTGAAAGCGTTTGAAGTAGTCGCAAAGCCGCCTGGAACACTGACGCCCAAATCAGACAAATGACTGATCATCTCACCAAGTGAAGCATTCTTACCACCGACCATGTCAATGTCGTGTTTTCCTAACTGATCAAGATTGATCACAAGTGCTGTAGATTGCGCTGCCATGATAACTCCAGAAAATAAGGTTATTTAGTAAAGATTATAACGGTGGATTATACCCCTATATTTAGACAATTTCGAGGGGTCAAGCCAAAAAACTTATGAAAAAGACGCAAATTATCGCATTTAATTCTGATAGGCGAATAAACAATCAGTGTATTGTCTCATTTATCCGAATATAAAACAGCTTTGTTGTCTCAAATATTGTCAGCACTAATCAATTGATGGTTAATACGCAACCTCTGAAACCGCGTCAAATATCGCAAAAAAGACTGGACAATAAATGGTATTAGCATTTAACGGTTATCTTAACTTTGATTCCTATTGGACGTTTATTATGAGTATAATGTAGGACATAAAATATCGAGCGTATATGACCTATTATTTATCGATTATAGGTTACCTAGTGACTTAGTAATCATAGTGATCATAGTGATCATAGATATAATAAGTCAATTAAAGGTTACTATTGAAGTTTACACTGAGGTTTCTAAATTATGTATTCTAATAATCTATCTGAGCAGTATAAGCCTACTATTCAAAATCATGATGCTTTAGGTCTAGACAACTCGCAAGCCATTAGAAGTGCTTTTTTTATCTCTGATGGTACGGCTATTACAGCTGAAACATTGGGACGTTCTATATTAAGCCAGTTTGCCTCAGTGCCGTTTGAAACGCGGGTGCTACCTTATGTGGACTCATTGGAGCGTGCTGAAGATGCAGTTGCACAAATCAACATGGCTTACCAGCGCGATGGATTACTGCCTTTAGTATTTGATACCATTGTCAACCCTGAGATCCGTGAAAAGATTAACTCAGCTGATAGCTGTAATTTGGATATGTATGAGGGTTTAATTGGACGAATCGCTGAAGAGACTGGCGTTGAACCTGATGGCCATTCTGGTCACGCCCATGACAATGTTGACTCTGAAACTTATAAAGAACGTATCGATGCCGTACATTTTGCCTTAGATAACGATGATGGCGCGCGCACACGCCACTATAATATGGCGGATATTATCTTGATTGGGGTGTCACGCTCAGGTAAGACACCGACGTCATTATACTTGGCATTACAGTTTGGTATTCGCGCGGCCAACTATCCGTTGACTGAAGATGATCTGTACGATAATCAGCTACCAAAGGCGCTGCGTGAACATAAAGACAAACTGTTTGGTTTATTAATTGACACGGATCGCTTGGTAAAGATTCGTCAAGAACGCCGAGCTGGGAGCCGTTATTCTAGCTATCAGCAGTGTCAGCAAGAACAGCGTGCGATACAAGGTATCTATACGTCACAAGGGATTCAGAGTCTTGATGTCTCAGAGATGTCTGTTGAAGAGATTGCGACTCGTATTTTGCAGATGACGGGTCTCAAACGCCGTATTGGCTAATGTAGGATTCGCTTTTAACTGCTAAACAGACTATATATATACTTATACCTATATTTAATACCACATAGAGAGTGTTATGCATCTATCTTATAAACCTAAAAAATCCTCCTTATTATTAACAGGTTTGTTATGCAGTACCGTTTTATTAAGTGCTTGTCAAACCTCACCGTTTGCCCGTGAGCCTGTACCTGAGCCGCGCTACATACCTACTATCGTCTTAGGTGAGGCGCAAAGTTTAACTATTATGCCAGAACGAGTGGCTTGTGCATCTGCCTTACCGATGCAGTGCTTACTCGCCAAGTCCCGTAAAGATGGCTCAGTATTTCAGATTCCTTATGATTGGATTGATGATTTTAAGCCAGTCATAGGTATGGAGTACGTGATTAGTGTGCGCCCACAAATCGATGAGAATCAAAAAAGCTTGACTGGGCATTGGACGTTGCAATATATTTTGTCACAACGTATGGTGGGCACGCCATAACCGTGTGCTGCTAAGCGATTTGTACCGTTGTACCTTGAAGCATTGATAAATGGCTCAATAATTAACAAATCAATTAATAATTAAAGAGGATAGCATGGGAAGTAAACGCAAAGGTGACACCACTAATGATATCAACCATGACACTCATACTGAAGTCTCAAATAAAGACAGTGGCAGCGCGCCAGTGACTGAACCTGAACAAACCAAGCCTAAAGGTAGAGCTGAACAGATTGAACAAACGCATGAGCAAGTCACCGACGATATCATGCACCACCCAGATCTGGTCAATCCGCTAGATGATACCCGTATCGATATAAAATCGGGTTTTAATAAAGATTCGCAGCGTTTAAAAGGTGATAAGCATAAGTTTGAGTATGACGCTGTGGTATTGGGCGCAGGCCCTGCAGGTGAAGCTGCTGCTATGAAGCTTGCCAAATCTGGTAAAAAAGTCGTGGTGGTTGACCCACGTGAGCAAGTCGGTGGCAACTCTACGCATGTCGGTACGATTCCGAGTAAAGCGCTGCGCCAATCGGTCTTTAACCTGATTAACTTTCGCCGTGACCCTATGTTTACCAAAGCGATGGAGTATCAACAAGTACCGTTAAATAAGGTACTTGCCAATGCCCGTCAAGTCATACGCAACCAAGTCAGCACACATAAGCGCTTTTATGAGCGTAATCAAATTGAAGTGATTCATGGTTGGGGCAGTTTTTCTGATGCCCATACCTTGCGTATCGAAACAGATGAAAATATCTTTGTCACTATTACCTTTAATAAGGCCATCATTACTGTTGGTAGTCGTCCTTATCGCCCTGAGATCTTAGATTTTAATCATCCGCGAGTTTTTGATTCTGACAAGATATTGCAAATGGATTATGTGGTCAAAAAAATCATTATATATGGAGCGGGTGTCATCGGCTGTGAGTATGCCTCTATCTTTACTGGGCTTGGCTATAAAGTTGATTTGATTAATAACCAAAACCAATTACTAAGCTACCTTGATAGTGAGATTAGTGATGCAATCGCTCATGACTTTAGACAGTTTGGCGTGGTTATTCGAAGCAACGAGGAGATTGATTATCTAGAGACTCACGATGACTGTGTTATCCTACATCTAAAAAGTGGTAAAAAGATTAGATCAGATGCGATTCTTTGGTCAAACGGTCGCTCGGGTAACACAGAAGGACTAAATTTAGAGGCCATTGGTTTAAAAGCAAATAGCCGTGGTCAGCTAAAAGTAGATGATACCTACTGTACAGAGATTGACAACATCTATGCGGCTGGTGATGTTATTGGTTGGCCTTCTTTGGCGTCTGCCGCTTATGACCAAGGGCGCTGTGCGGCAGCCTTTATGGTTGGTGATAGCGATGCAGAACCAGTATCAAGTGTACCAACGGGTATCTATACCATTCCTGAGATCTCAAGTATCGGTAAAACTGAGCAAGAATTGACGGATGAAAGAGTCCCTTACGAAGTGGGTCAGGCATTCTTTAAGCACTTGGCACGCGCTCAAATTATTGGTGAACGTTCTGGCGTTTTAAAGATTTTGTTCCACCGTGAGACGCTTGAAATCTTAGGTATTCAATGTTATGGCAACCATGCTTCAGAGATTATTCATATTGGACAGGCAGTAATGAAGTGCAATAATACCCTTGAATACTTCGTGAATACGACGTTTAACTATCCAACAATGGCAGAGGCTTATCGGGTCGCAGCACTAAACGGTCTAAACCGCGTATTTTAAGCCTTAACGCTTTTTGAACACTTTGACATAAATATTTTGATAAAAAAGCGCCTGCTAAATTCAACAGGCGCTTTTTTTGGCTTGTTTGTGCAGATTTATCAAGAGACTACTTTTTGGGCGTCACGCCAGCGAAAAAGTAATAGGAGAATGAAATAAAATACCAATAAACCTGCCAGTGCATAAAATCCAGTAGCGACTTGTGAGACACTTGCGCCCATCTGATTGAGCTGCACTGAGGTATTGATACCAGGAGTAGTTGGAACCAGCCAGCGTAATATTTGCAGCACCTCAGGAAGCTGATTGGCAGGCCATGGATAACCACTAATAAACAGTATCGGGAGCGAGCTGAAAATCAAAATCTGCAGGCTACGCTCGCGCTGGCGAAACCATAATCCGAACACACAACCAAGGGTTGCGACCGTCGGACAAAACAGCAGCAAAAATAGCAAACTGCCCAGCATGTTTTGTCCGCGTGGATAATCCTGTATTTCAAATACCCAGCCGTAAAAAAAGCAGCCCATCACAAAGCTTATAGCGCTTAGGGCAGCAATTCTACCAAGCCAGCCGCGTACAGAGGTTCTATCGCGTTTTTGCTCATACCATGTGCCAACTAGCATGGCCGTTCCCATCATTAAAGTTTGTTGCAAAATAATGATAGAGACGGCTGGAACTACGTAGGAGCCGTAGCCTTCGTTTTGATTGTACAAAGGGATAATCTGCAAAGGTAGCGCCTGAGAGATTTTCTCTGCAATCGGCTGATAAGCGCCTTGTGCAACGCTTTTTTTAATTTTGATACCCGCAGATACCGTACTTATCGATTGCAAAAAACCCATTTGCACGCGCTGATTTAGAATAAAGTAGCTACCATTAGCAAGGACGCTCACATTAGCCTGTTTCCCAGAAAGCACCCGCTGCTCAAGACCACTTGGAATGATCATATAGCCTGCAATTTTATTTGACCACATAGCTTCTTGAGCAGCTTGCTCATTCACAAAGCGTTCAGTGTCAAGCTGAGGCGTTGCCGTCGCATAACGCACGATAGTACGAGATAAATCACTATTGTCATAATCAATAATACCCACTGGCACGTGGTTAACGACTTCAGATGAGTAGGGCCATGGATAAAAGAAGCCATAAATAATCGGGGCAATGACTATCATCAAAACCACACCGCTATCGGTAAAAACATCTTTAAATGTCTGAATAAAGCTACTAAAAAACCCCTTTATCGATGTCATTAGCGTGCTCCCCAGCGTTCAGGATGCGCCAATGCGCGTTTGGTTAATAAAACAGCAAGCAGGCCAGCTATAATAGTCGCTACTATCAGCCCATATACAATCGATAAAGAGACTGTCATTGGCGCCTTCATTTGTAATTGAGCCAAGTGAAGCTTTAAATAGTGAGTCAGTGGTAGCGCATCTGCCCAGTATTTAGCACTATCACGAATAGCGATATAGGGAAAAGTAATGCCTGCGAACGCATAGGAGGGCGCTGAAATAAAACCCGTCGATGACAATCCTGCGCGTAACGAATAGGAGGTAAGCGTAAATATGGCGCCTAGCCAAAACGACAATATCATGAGAACGACAAGACAGATATAAGTGATTACAATAGAAGATAAGGCGATTGTATGCTGATAAGTGGCCAGCCAGATGGCAAGTATTGACCAAAGGCTATACGCCAATATTGGCCAAAAATACTTACCAGTCAGGCCAAACAGCAATACTAATAAACTTACCCGTTCATGCGCTTTTAATCGATTATCTCCTAATTGATTAGAGGCTTCTAAGTTCTCATTATTTGTATTTACTAAACTATCATTTGCTAAAGTTGAATCATGACTCTGTAAATTTTGATTGTCAGTATCTATAAAACGATACCAACGCCCAATTTGTTTGTCTCGTAATTCACGGCCGATGGTAGTTGCGCCAACTACCATTGCTAAGATATGGAATAGCGCAGGAATGATGGTTGAGGCTAAAAACTGTTGATAGTTGGTCGCGGCGTTAAATAAGCTTATACGTTGAATACCAATAGGCGAAGCTGTAATGGCTGCCTGCGTCGGCGCCATGCCTTGTTTGACTAAACGTTGTATCTCAACACCTGCCGATAAGGTAGCTGCCACTGACTGTACGCCTTTTTTGATATTACCGGAGTGTGTGCCGTACTGAGCGTTGACCTGTAAAATGATTGGAGAGGGTTTACCAGATAAAATATCACGTTCAAAGTTTTCAGGAATTGTAACTACACCATAGATATCACGTTGCAAAATAGCAGCTTTAGCAGCAGCTGGCGAGTGATATGTATGCGCCACCATAAGATCAGGCGACGCTTCTAAATAACGCAGCAAAGTACCTGCCGTAGGACTATGATCGTTATCAATAACGCCAATGGGCAAATTAGTGATTTGAGTCTGAGAAAATATCCACCAAATCATGAAAGCTGCTATTAAAGGGATAAAGATAACCATGGCCAAATCCCACGGGTTTTTGGTCAAAAAACGACGTTCATAGACCGCACTGCGTAAAAAAGCTTGAATCAGGCGCATGGCTTACTCTTGAGAGCTTTTGGGTTGAGTGGTGCTTTGCGGATCAATTTTTACGACCACACTCATTCCTGAGCGCACGCGTGGGTTTGGGTTAGTAGGTCTTGCTTTGATCTCAAATGTGCGTACATCAAAACCATCGTTATTGTTGGTCGGTCGCCAAGTGGCAAAATCAGACAATACTGAGGTGGCATAAACTGTGAACTGCATAGAAGTGGGCTGCTCAGATGGAGATGAGCTCAGGGCGGGAATAGTTCCTGTAAACTGCCGACCAATCGTAAAATGGTTGAGAAAAATTTCAGTGACATTTAAAACAACCCATTGATCGTTGGTATCGACTAACGTTAATAATGGTACTCCTTGTCCAACGACTTCCCCAGCATTGACGATTACATCGTCCACAAGCCCAGCAATCGGGCTTTCTAAGTTGGCTTCATCTTTTGCGACCAGTGCTTCTTCAAGCTTAGCATCTGCTTGTGCTACTTGTGCTGCCGCTGCCGATTCATCCTCGCTACGTGTCCCCTCTAATGCGATATCATATTGCAGGCGTGCAGCTTCCGTCTGATCTTGGGTCGCCAAGTATTGAGCATAAGCCTCATCACGCTTTTGCCGTGACATAAGCCCTTCTTTATAAAGTCTGTCGACACGCTCATAGGTATTGGCGGCCAAATCAGAAGCCGCTTTGTTGGCTTGCCATGCCGCTTTTGCTTGGGCAATCTCTTGCGGGCGTGCGCCATTGATTGCTTTATCCAGTTGACTTTGCGCCGCCTGTTTAGCTGCACGGGCTTGATTAATTTTGGCATTAATCTCAGGCGGATCCATCTCAATGAGCTGTTGTCCTTTTTTAACGACATCGCCCTCAGTAACCAATATATGAGCAATACGACCCGGTACCTTGGCTGCGATGGAGGTCTGCTGCATTTGCATCTGACCTTGAAAGGTGGTCACTGCAGGTTGGCTATCTTCGTTACTTTTAAATAACCCATAAGCGATAACGCCCAGTACAATAAGAATAACCAAGGCGATAATCGCCTTTTTAAGCAGGGCTTTTCTTTTTGCTGAGGAGGTTTTTTTACCGCGTTGATATCCAGATACAGTGCTATCAGCGCTTTTTTCATTTTCTGTATCGTCTATAGATGTAGTAGACGCATTTGCTGCACTCAGATCGTTGTTATTATGGTTATGTTCAGTCATGACAGGGATATTCCTAGAGCAGTAAAATCAGTCAGCAATCAGCTAAATAGTCAATGGGTTAGGGGTAAACGCGAATAGCATAGGGTTTCGATGCTTCTATGCTGTTATAGTTAAAAATAGCACCGAGCGCCACAATAAACGCTGAATAATACAGCCATAGCATAATGACTACAGCGGCTGAAAGGGCACCAAACTCAGCACTATAGTTATTAAAGTTTTGAACATATATCGAAAATAGCACAGACAACAGAATCCAGAGAACGGTTGCTAGCACGGCGCCTGGTACCAGTTTTTTTAGGACGATAGCGCCGCGGTTTGGCGCAAAACGATATAGACCTAAAAAACTAAAGAATATAATACCAGCTAAAATAGGCCACCGGCTCCAAAGGGCAATAGTCTTGGCTATCTGCGGAAAAGGAAAGTAGGTTGCTATAAGGGGAATAATAGCAATAGACGAGATCGCTATGATTAAAACTACCAACGCTGCAAAAGTAAGACTGACCGCTCTGATAGTGGTTTGTATAAAACTGCGCTCTTGGTTAATACCAAAGGCGAGATTGATTAGAATAATTAAAGATTTTATACCCTTTGATCCTGCATAAAGAGCTAATGCGCTTGAGAGTAGTAAACTAAAAGTCAAGCGTGAGGTAGTGTTAGCAGCTAGGTCGCTTAGGCGATTATAAAGCACATCATAGACAGAGGCGGGCAAGAATGAGCGTAGTAACGAGATCTGCTCTTGCATCTCAGCTGGTGAAAAAGCAAGACCATAAAGCAGCACAAACACCGCCATGACTGGAAAAATGGATAAAAAACCGAAAAACCCTACGCTTGCACAATGTGCCCAAACATTAGAGGTGTTCGCTATACGCCATGTTTCTAGCAGAGAAGACAGCCAACTGGCTATTTTAGAGGTGTTTTTTTTCATAGAGCCGTTATTCACAGTATGGTAATAAAAGTAGGAGAGCAATAATATGGTAATAATAGAGTCTTTATTGATAGCTTAGCGACGATCAAAATAAGCCCTCATCAACATCCATTATCGTTAATTATAAAAACCATTATTTACTATATAAAGTTGGCAGACGGATATCAGCCGCGTTCAGGTAAGCGTTAAAGGCAAGTGGAGTTCCGCAGCTTTCCATCAAGGCGGCCAACCCTTGTACATAATTGTTAGCCGCCTCAGCTTGTTCAGTGCGTGCTTTTAATGCTTGCGTCTGTGCTTGTACTACTTCAATAGTGGTATTGACGCCTTCTTCTAAGCCCAGTCGCCGTAGACGTAATACTTCTGTCGCCAAATCAACATTACTTTGTAAGGCTTGATAACGCGATTGAGCATTATTGACATCGTTCCAATTTTTTTCGACTAAGAGCAGTAGGTTATCACTGACTTCAATCTCAGAGAGGTTGGCTTGGCGTATTTGAGCATCACTTGAGGCAATGGACGCTTTTTTGTCAAGTCCACCCCACAGCTTCCAGCTGGCTGAAATACCTGCAATCCAGCTCGGATCTTTTTCAACTTGCCCATAGCCATATAGCATAACTGTTGGTTTAAAGCCGGTATCAGACAAGTCGCGCAGCTGCTCGGCTTGTGCGCGTTTGGCAGCGACTTTT
>JARIAA010000098.1 GCA_029264635.1 Psychrobacter sp.
GTACATTTTTCTTCTTCAACTGCCTGTAGGACGCTAAGTGGCTCAAAACCATCGTTAGGATAAACGATACAGCCACCATGAGTTAGAATGGCTAAATTGCCCAGCACCATACCGAAACAATGATAAAGTGGCACAGGAATACAGAGTATATCCTCTTCAGTCAGGTTCATCGCCTCACCAATAAAGTAGCCGTTATTTAAAATATTGCGGTGAGATAGCGTTGCGCCTTTTGGCGTACCAGTCGTACCGCTGGTAAATTGCACGTTGATAGGATCAGTGTTTTTTAGCTTGGCCTGCCGTTCAGCGACGCGTGGATCGTTGGCATCACCCTCTGCTATCCAATCAGAGAACTTTTGCATATAGTTAAAATCTTCATCAGTACCCGGCTCATCAATCCAAACAATACGTTCGATGGTTGGAATCTCAACCAGATCAAGCTGATTAAAGGTTTTATGATAAATCTCGGGACAAAGCTCGCGAATCATCTGCGCATAATCACTGCTCTTAAAGTGGCGCATCAGTACCAGTGCTGAGCAGCCCAGCTTATTAAGAGAATACTGCAGCTCAAAGGTGCGATAAGCAGGATTAATATTGACAAGGATAACGCCAATTTTTGCGGTGGCTAATTGCATCAGCAGCCACTCGCTATTGTTATGCGACCAAATGGCGATACGATCGCCAATCTCAAGCCCCATCTCAATCATGGCGCTGGCGAGCTGATTGGCTTTTTTTTGCAGCTCACGATACGTCCAGCGGATATTTTGATGGCAAGAAACCAAGGCCTCACGCTCAGGATATTTATGGACAATGGCATCAAAAAAATCACCGATGGTCGCCTCGATCAGCGGCACATTAATGCCTTTGTCATGGCTTTGGGTGAGTGGCGCGTTTGCCGAGCGTGCGCCTACATTAACGTTGGGAACATTACTTAAAATACTGTCATGAAGAATATTGTCATTGAGAATATTGTCGAAATCGGTGTGCTGAGTCATAACGAGTCCTTTCGTTTGAGTGTTAGTTTTATTATTGCCTTATGAGCATTTAATGCGCTGCCAAGGTAAAGATAATATCCCTCCTTGAATATTTTTGATAACTAAGAATGATGGTTCAATCACGTCCTAACCAATATAGCGCCTAAAATAAAAGACTGTCAATCATAACTGATACAGCACGTATCGATTATGACTGCTGCAAAGTACACCCAAGCTAATGACTATGACAAAATAGGCGGTACAGTTGCTACTACATTAAATAGATACACTAAATTGCAACGCGGAGCTGCGCCAAGTTGGTCCCAGTCTCAAGGTATCTCTTTGATATTGACCCAATTATAATTATAAAAATGCCAGTACTGCATTAAGATGGCAGCACTGGCTATCGTATAAAGATTTTTTAATAGCTACCCTTTAGGCATGGCAGGTGCTTTGATCGTTACTGTCGCGCTAACGGCATCGTTATCATCGAGCAGATCCATGACAAGCTCTTCATCACTTTCAGTTTTCAGCTGCCAGTTGCCAGCAGCTTGCGGCACACCTGTGACCATGACAGAGATGGCTTTATTTTTTAGACGAATCATCGGCGGCTTATGATCGTAGCCGCCATGCTCATGACCCAAGATATCATCGGCAATCGTCGCAGCTTGCGCCCGCAGTGGTGCGACATAGCGACACGCGACGCCATTGATCGACATGCAATCGCCAATGGCATAAATACTGGACGTATTGGTACGCAGCGTTGTGGCATCAACCACAATACCGGTACGGCGATTGAACTCAACCCCAGCAGCGGCTGGCAATTTATCATCGACGAGCAGGCCCGTACTGGCGATGACATGATCGACAATGAGCGGCTCAAGTTGCTGAGCATCTGTACCTTGTATGGTAGAAGCTACTGGCTCATAGCTGACCTGCAATTTATCATGAGCGCTGCCTTCACTGACACGAGTAACGTCAGATACTTGATAGCCCCCTAAGAACTGAATACCTTGTGACTCAATCGCTTTGGCAATCCGCGCCGTCGCTTTCGCTGGCAGCATTTGCGAGAGTGGCGCATCGTTCAAATCAATAAGGGTCACTTTATGACCTGCTTTTAGCAAGTCCTCTGCAATCTCCGTCCCAACCATGCCAGCGCCAACGATGGCCACATGTTGACTACCGTCTGCCAGCTTCTCTTGTAGCTGTCCAAAACGCTCAATATGATTGACATGCAAAACCAAATCCTCTGGCAAGCTCTTTGGGAAGATAGGCTGAGCGCCCATCGCAAGCACCAATTTGTCATAGCTGATCGTTGCGTAATTTGTGTTGGCTGGATCTGATCGATTAGCAGAGACAAGATGTAAATGTTGACTGGCCGCATCAATATCACTGACCTCGGTATGAGCAAGCAAATTAACATTCGCAGCTTCTGCTGCATCGCTACCCGTTGCTCGTACCAAATCAGAGGCGCGCTTATTTTGACTGATCGCCATGGTCAGCATGGGTTTATGATAACGATCGCCATTATCAGCAGTGATTAAAGTCACAGGAATGTCTTTGTCTTTAGCACGAATGGCATCGATAACATGCCAGCCTGCCAATCCTGCACCAATAATTACAATACCTTTCGATGTAGATGAACGTTCTACACTCATACAAGCTCCCATTAAGTTAACAATGATGTTGATTAGATTTTGCCAAAAAATCCTTTCTCCTATTGTATCAGTAAACAGCCATTCACTCATATAGTCACTATTGAGTATATAAATCTACTGCCACAAAAAAGCGCCTATTGATACTAATAGACGCTCTTTATAGATATTTTAGTCCAGATCAAACTTCATGCGTATTGAGGGGGTTTTCAAAGCTGTTAATCAAACCAAATCCTAATCTACTTTTTGGATCAATGCTGCCATATCATCCGCTTTTGCAGTTCTAAGCTGTTTTAGTCCCGCTATTACTCCTGCTCTATTCTCAGCGGTTTTGTTTTGGCTCAGTTTAAACTGTACTTGTACGTTGGTAATATCGACACGAATACCGACAATCGCTCGGCACATGGCTTGAATATAGCTCTTTGGTGCATCATCAAGTGACCAAGGATGGGATTGATTGGCTTCAAAGTCAGCCGTTTGCTTCGATAAGATGTCAATCAGTGCCTCAGGCTCTGTTAATAAGCTAACGTCACCTGTGACATGCACACTTCGATAATTCCACGTTGGTACTTCTTTATGCGTCGCAGCCTTGCTTGGATACCAATTAGGACTAATATAATGTCCTGTGTCTTGAAAGATAATCAACCATGGCGCAGCAAGATTATCGTTATTGTTTAGCGGGTTTATCTTAGTCATATGACCATACAAGGCGCCAAACTCACTACCATCGTTTTGCCAGTACATCGGAAT
This sequence comes from Psychrobacter sp., assembly GCA_029264635.1. Taxonomy (GTDB): domain Bacteria; phylum Pseudomonadota; class Gammaproteobacteria; order Pseudomonadales; family Moraxellaceae; genus Psychrobacter. The sequence continues at coordinate 3,377 of JARIAA010000098.1, forward strand.
ATGACAGGCTTCAAGCCCCGTCGCCGTTTGTGCAACTATAGTCGCTTGCGGTTGTTGTTTGATAAAAGCTGCTATGTTCTCAAAGTTGTCTTCTTTAAAAACTTTGGGGATGAACAGCATCGGCTCCAAGTCGTTTGCGGTTGATGAATATACAAATCACTAATGATTTAAAATCTTTGATAAAAACATTTGCGCGCGCTCGCTTCTAGCGCCCTCAAAGAACTCATCTTTACTACAGTTTTCGACGATATGACCTTCGTCCATAAAGATGATACGATTGGCAACTTGGCTTGCAAAGCCCATCTCATGGGTGACACACATAATCGTCATGCCATCGCGCGTCAGCTCGACCATCACATCCAGCACCTCTTGAATCATCTCTGGATCCAGTGCAGAAGTCGGTTCATCAAATAACATCGCTACTGGATCCATCGCAAGCGCACGCGCAATTGCTACCCGCTGCTGCTGGCCACCAGACAGCTCGGCTGGGTACTTTGCTGCCTGCACGGTCAATCCTACACGGTCCAGATATGCCATTGCTTTTTGCTTAGCCTCGCTTTCTTTACGCCCTAATACTTTAATTTGCGCGACCATTAGATTATCGATAATAGTTAGATGCGGGAACAATTCAAAATGCTGAAATACCATGCCAACGCTACTGCGCAGCTTCGGCAAATTGGTTTTTGGTGCTCCAACTGAGATGCCATTGACCATGATGTCACCTTTTTGAAAAGGTTCCAGTCCGTTGACCGTTTTAATCAAAGTTGACTTGCCACTGCCTGATGGGCCGCAGACCACGACCACATCGCCTTTGTGCACGTGTGCCGTACAATCAGTCAATACTTGAAAATCGCCATACCATTTGCTGACCTCACTGATTTTAATGACGATCTCATCGCTGGCATGCCCGTTGTCTGTGACTAGGCCGCCAAAGCTATTTATATACGTATCAGCATTATTCATTACTGGCTCCTAACCACCGTATTTTGGATAATTTTGTTTACTACAATCATATGCTACCAAGCATTATTCATCAAAATCTTAAACGTTTTTGCAATTGTTGTACGCCGATAGAGGCACTTAGACTGATAATAAAATATACAGCGCCTGCCCCCAAAATATAGGGCGTCAAGAGACCCATCAACTCACCGCGTACATAGGCGGCTCGAAAAAAATCAGTCAGACCAATAGCAAACACCAATGTCGTATCTTGGAATAAAATAATACACTGCTGCAAAATAAGCGGCAGCATTTTGCGAAAAGCTTGCGGTAGCACGACTAAACGCATCGTCTGCCCATAAGTCATGCCCAAAGCTTTGGCCGCATTGATTTGTCCACTACTAATGGATTGAATACCTGCACGCACAACCTCTGAAAAATAGGCCGCTTCAAACATCATAAAGGCGACAACGCACGAGGCAAAGGCGGCATTGAGTTGCAAGTACTTACCAGCCACCCAAAAGTAGATCATCGGTACGGCAAAATAAAACCATAGCAGCACAAGGAGCAGTGGTACAGAGCGAAAATAATTGACGTATAGTTTGGCGGGGATTTCTAACGCTCTAATGCCAGATAATCGCATCAAAGCAAGGACTGTTCCTAGACTGATACCACCAAGAATGGCTAAAAACAATACTTTTAGCGTGGTTATCATGCCACCCATTAAGCCTGGATAGGCCGTTGCAAGTTCAGTCATCATATTCATTTCTGACTCCCTGCAATAAGCCCTGGTACTCGCAGTTTGCGCTCAATCAAACCCATAATGGCGATCAATGACAAATTAAATACCAAATAAATGATAGTCGCGTACGTATAAATCTCAAGGTTATTCTGGGTATATTCGCTAATGGTTTTAGTTTGGCTAATCAGCTCCATGACACCCACCAATGATGCAACTGACGCATTTTTAAAACAGTTGGTCAGCTCTGAGCTAAGGGGCGGCAAAATCACGCGAAAAGCTTGGGGCAACAAGACTTGTTTATACGCTTGTGGAATCGTAAAGCCAAGTGCATAGGCGGCGTTGATTTGACCCTTTGGTAAGGATTGGATACCTGTACGCACTTGCTCAACGATACGTGCCGCAGTGAATAAGCCCAGACCAATACTCGCTGAGAGCATGGCTGAGGTATTTGGCGATAAATCTTTATACCACCATTCCTGTAAGGCCGGTGTCAACCAGCCGGGGGCAACATAGAACCAAAAGAACAATTGCACAAGTAAAGGGATATTACGAAAAAAGATCACATAAGCGGTGCCAATACTACGAGCTGTCTTGCTTGGCAAAGTGCGCATGATACCAAAAATAGTACCAATAACCATGGCGATGGCCCAGGCAATACTACCAATTAATAACAACCAGCCAAGACCAGTGATCATCCAGTGCAAATACAGCTCATTACCAATACCAGTTTGCTCAAAGAGCACACCCCAGTTCCAGCTATAATTCATTTTTGCCTCTCCGAGCAGCGAAAAACAGACTTATGCATAAGCTCAATCTTAATGACCGCTTAAACGCATAAGCCAGCTATATTGAAGGACAAAACATCATTACTGTGCGGCGTTTTTTGGCTGGTCACTATCGTGTGGATTGGCGATTAAAGCTTTTAAGTTGTCTGACATCTCAAAGTTCAAGTTGACATTTTTTGGTGGAATGGGATTTAAGAACCATTTATCATAAATACTATTGATCTCACCTGAACTAAAGGTATTGGCCAGTGCTTCATCGACCACCGCTTTAAACTCAGGGTCGTCTTTACGCATCATACAGCCATAGATCTCAAACGATTGCGGCGTACCAACGATAACCCATTCATCAGGATTTTTTGCTTTGGCTTTTTCGCCTGCCAGCAAGACATCATCCATCATAAAGGCATCAGCACGGCCATTTTCTAGCATAAGAAAGCCTTCACCATGATCTTTAGCTGAGATAATATTCGTGTCCATCTGCTTCTCGTCATTATACTGACGAATATAGCGCTCTGAGGTCGTGCCTGCCGTAGTGACCAAGGTTTTACCTTTTAGATCTTCAAAATCTTGAATACCTGAGTCGGTTTTGGTTAGTAAGCGCGTACCAATCTCAAAAAAACCATTTGAGAATGCCACTTGTTTTTGGCGCTCTTCATTATTGGTCGTTGAGCCACACTCAAAATCCACCGTACCGTTTTGTACCAATGGGATACGAGTTTGTGAAGTGATTAAGTTATAACGAACGTTGAGATCAGGCATGTTCAGTTTTTCTTTAACCGCTTCAACCACTTTCATCTCTAGATCATGCGCGTAGCCCATTGGTTGACTTGGATCGTCTGCGATATAAGAAAACGGAATCGATGAGTCGCGGTAACCGACGACAATAGTGCCTGAATCTTTTATTTTTTGTAGGGTGCCATTGGAATTGGCTGCAGCTTCTGTCGTAGGGGCTGCCGCATCATCTGCTGGAGCAGCATCATTAGCAGTTTGACTACTGTTGTTACAGCCAGCCAAGCCTAGTGCCATAAAGGCTACCAAAGTGAGGGGTTTTGAGATTAAATAAGCCATGAGATACATCCTTTTATCACATTATTACAAATTAAGAAAATCTAAGGGGCCTCTATCTTGCCACTCAGCCTCCTTGCTGTTAATTTTAGTCATCATAGAGCAACTTAATGTTACTTTACAACACTTTTGTCGGTGTTAGTGACATTTATTGTATATATTCATAATATCGCATATTAGATAGCAGCATCTCGATATTATTATATAAGTCCTTATTCAATTTTATGACGTTTAACTATTCGTAGGATTTACTTTATGATTGATATATTGTGGATAATCCCCATAAAGTTATGACCTTTTTGATATAAAAGACAAATTATGACTCAAGATACCAAAACTTTAAATACAGATAATAATCAGCTGACCAGCAGCCCTACTGATAACGATGTGCGTCAGCGCTTCTTTATTGAGGACTCGCCCGTACGTGGTGATGTCGTGCGTCTGTCACGCAGTTATGCCAAGACGATTTCTCAAAAGCCCTATCCTGAAGCCATCAAACGCTTGTTGGGTGAGATGCTGACGGCAGCAAGTTTACTTATCGGTACGGTCAAGATTAATGGGCGCTTATCCATTCAACTGCAATCCTCAGACAGCGATAGCTTACTGAATTGGGCGATGGCCGAATGCGATCAAGACGGTATCATTCGCGCCCTTGCTAGCTGGAAAACAGATACCGATGAGCACGTGCAAGCATGGGAAAACATGACTGATGCCAAAGAAGCATTTGCAGAGCTTGGTGCGACTGGTCAGGGCGTATTATTTATTAATATTCAACCTGATAATGGCGAACCGTACCAAGGTATCGTTGAGCGTACTCATGACAATTTAGCGGACTGCTTGGCGCATTATCAAAAGCAATCTGCGCAGATCCCAACGCTTATTAATTTGGCATCAGACGGCCTGCAAGCGGGTGGTATATTGGTACAGATGCTACCTCGTACTGTTGAGGAAGCCATCGAAGTCGAACAAAACGAAGATGCGGGTATAGATGATGACTTATGGACGCGCTTGTCGGTCCTAACGCGTACCGTTAAAGCCGAAGAGCTAACGACGCTTGATGCCAACGAGATTTTGTATCGTTTATACCATGAAGAAAACGTTGTCGCGCCTGACCCTGTCGAGCTCGCCTTTGGTTGTACTTGCTCACGCGAAAAATCTGAGATGGCTATTGAGCAAATTGGCGAAGCAGAGGCGTTAGATATCATCGAAGAGCAAGGCGGCACCTTCAAGATGGATTGCTGATTTTGTGGTGAAGTTTATAAATTTGATAAAGACGATGTTGCAGCGATATTTGCTGAATAGTTGGATTTGTTTTGATTTTAAAGCAGCTCAGTTTTAAATAAACCCTCAAGCATCACACTTGAGGGTTTTTGTTTTACTGGTTAAATCTAAAATAAAGAAGTAAGGCTAAAACCTCTAAACCACCACCTCAATCGTCTCGGGATACGAGTATATACAAGAGCCAAGGGCGTCACCTGTTTGATAAGAGCTGTGCTGTCCGTTATCCAACAGCCATGCGACAACTTGCTTATGCACCCTCTCGTTGTAAAGTAGATTGTAATGACTCACCCCATAAAAAATCGCCTTATGCCCTTCAGGGACTAACAAAGCACGTGCGCCCTCATACTGCCCAAGCGCAGATTCTATCGTCACCAGACCATCACCTAGTAAACTTGTGGCTTTGGAGTCGTAATGCGCTTCAACCAACGTGGCGGCAATAAAATAAGTATTCACATGCAAAGGCAGACGAGCGGGATGATGAAAGTCTTGCGGCAGCACACTGCGGCCTTCTAAAGACTTCCAATCATCGTCGCGAATACTGCCATGACGCAAATCAATGATGCCTGTACTACGTAAATTGCCGAGTTTAGCAAGTGACCCTGCAAATGGCAGCTTAGCGATCACATCTTGTACGAAACATCCGATACGCTCTAGGCTTGCGCCATGATGCGGTGAGCCAAGGGTCAACAGGTTACCAACTCGTTTTACCCAGTCATAGCCTTGTTGTTTGCCATAGAACAGCGCACTACGCGCGACCAATCCGCCCATACTATGCCCAATCAAATCTATCTGACTGATATTTGGATTCTTATCGACCAACTCTTGTAGCACTGTAGAAAAACTGCGGCCACTCAGTGAGATGCGCCGTCCAGTATTGTAATCAAGGTATAAAACAGTGGATTTTGGTAGGCTGCGACTAATGCGTGCGCCAAGACTATGATGCTCCGCTGGTTGCCAGCTTAAGTGGCTCATACAAAGACCATGACATAAGATAATAACGCGCCCTGATATCTCTATGGTTTTCAGATGTCCATGACTTGGGCGCAACGAGCTGTCATATAGAGTCATTGGGATAGCAAGCGGATTATGATGAGTGACCAGATGGTCACCCATGACGCCATTTAGGACGTTAACAAGCTGCTTTAGTGTTTCAGGTAGCGGACGCAAGTCTTTTTGATTGAGCAGGCTTTTATATAGGCGCAGCGCTGATGCCAGATTGTTGCCTACTAGCCATGTGAGTTGGCGTACGGCCCCGTAAATACGACCTGTGAGACCACGCTGCCACTTGTTGACATTGCCTTCATTAAAACGCCCCAATGGACGTAAAATAATCTCACGATGGATGGCCTCTACGATGTCAGTCACCTCGACCACGCCCATAGTCGCAAGCTGTGCTAACCCTTCAAAAAAATCACTCAAAGATATCGGTTTGTTTGAGGTTGTCGTTTTGCTGTCTTCTATATCTAATTTAATAGCATCATCGACATAAATATATTCAAGCTGTGCCAGCTCTTCATAGATATCGCCTTGAAACCTTGTCTTAGCGTTAGCATCAAAATTAACAGCATGATTAAGCTCAGACTTATTTTTGGCAAATAAGTCGTGAATGCTATCGATAGAATCTGGATTGTTCATAGTTTTACTGTGTTTAATAACAAGGATACTTTTACATAGTAGCTTGTAAACGCAGTAAACAAAACATTATTGACATAAAGCTGATACGGCACATTGCTAAAGTCACCAAACACTTGGGCATCCACCCAATCAGCGAGCACGCACGCGCCATCAAAACACTTTGCACGCTCCCAAGGATGACCCTTTTGTTTAAGCTCAGTTTGCATATCCCTCAAGGTCAAGTCGAGTCCTAAACTGACGCCACCGATTGCTTGCTCGGCTTGCTCTACAGTGGCATTGCTCAAGTCAGCAGCTAACTGAATGCACAGCTCTGCCTCATAATGAGTGTCTCCATAATGCGTCGCATCTGGGCGTACGATGTCGCTGCGCATAGAAACTACCGACGAGGCAGGCTCCATAAATAACAGTGGCGACTCTGGTATCGCATTGCCTAACTCTTGCGCGTGGGCGGCATAGTTACGATAGTTACGATAGTTACGACCAACGCAGACAATTTTACCAATAGCTGCCCGTAAGGATTGGTTAACAGCATGACTGACATCTGAATGTTGCTGCGTGACATCATCTACGATGGCATGAGCTAACGTCATGTAAGGCGATTGAATCATGACAAGTTCTCACTGTGAAAGTTCAACCTATTTTATATTATCTAAATGAAGACTGATTCACATACCGATACTTTGCAGGTTTTTCCTTTTTCTCAACCCCTTCATCAGGCGTAAACAACAGCTTTTTTCGCCCATTGATAGTCACTGAGGCAATCCCTTCTATATTGTCTAGGTCTTTAAGTTCAGGCAGATTCATCAAGATGGGATCTTCCTTAGCATTACCACTCCATGTCCATATTTTTGAGCGGTTCTTGCCCTTTTTATTTGCAACTTCATTAGCGATAATGTATTGATTTAAGTCATTATTGAAGTGTAAAGAGCGAATACCACCGCCATCTAAATTAAGGAAAATGGGTTTATCAAATACGGGAATCTCTCCTTTATCGAACATCTCATCTGGATTGGTAATCGCAATGATGAGACTCATATCGTTCGACATCGGTGCACGCAAGCCGAGCATAAGGCGCTTAGTCTTATTATCGTAGGCCAGACCTTCAATATCAAGATTATCAAAGTTAGGCGGGTTACCTGAATGTGCTTGAATCTCACTAGCAATCCTCTCTGACTGCTCTAAATCATCACGCAATGTCTTTACACTATGGATATCAACAGCTTTATTACCCTGTACACGAAATCTGACTAATTGCTCCCGATTGGGCTCACGTTTATTTTTTTTCAACGTAGAATGTGAGGTTATAGCATAAACGAAGCCTCTATCATCAGTCGCTGCGCCTTCTAAATCGGAGAGATCATTATCGAAGCTTTTGGTGATCTCAATGTTCGCACCCTTATCTTCTACCAAACTACCATTGGGCGCGATGGTTAAGAGATTCATCGCGCGATGTATCTCATCTTCGACAATTAACACCCTACCATCGGTCAGTTGCACGGCGCCTGAAGGCTCATAAATGTCGCTAAAAACACCCAAACCTTCTTCGGTTACACTCGTTGCCGCCTTAGAGGGAGCATTGGGATAAAAAAGCAAAAAAAATCCCAGTGCCACAGTAGCAACAGCTGAGGCCAGCATATTTAGATGAAGTGTTGGAGAAGATATCATTAATGATGGCTTCAAAGAAAACTCCTGATTAATCATGACTTGCATAAAACGTGTTGATGACTTGGTAATACTATTTTATTTTGTAAATTGATCATAACCCAATATCACATATCTGGCCTTGATACCTTTTTTGGCATCGCCTTCATCCGCCATAAAGACCAATTTTGACTCACCATCGACGTCGATGGTACTAATCGCTTCTATATTTTTTAAATCCGTGAGTTCAGGTAAATTCATCGCCACAGGTTCATCATGCTCATCGCCACTCCATGTCCAGATTTGCGAGAACTTGTCTCCTTCCTCGTCCTCAAGCTCATTAGCAATGATGAACTTATCTAGCACTTTGTCGAAATGTAAGGAGCGAATGCCGCCGCCTGCTATATCTAAGAAAATAGGGGCACTAAATGCAGGAGCGCTATTATTGTCAAACATCTCAGCTGGATTGGTAATAGGGATAATCATCGTGAGACCATCGACCACTGGATCTCGGATACCCAGTAGCAATTCTTGGGTTTTATCATCATAAGCGAGTCCTTCAATATCAAGCTCATCGAAGTTTGCGACTTGAGATGTGCGAGCTTTGATAGCTGCAGCAATCGTCGCTGAGTCAGCCAAATCATCACGCAAGGTAGTTATGGTAGCGATATTGCCCGCTTGACTGCCGCTTATATTAAATCTAAGTAATTGCTCGCGGGCAGTCTGTCGCCGGCCGTTTTTGTCCGATGAGTGTGAAGTAGTGGCATAAATATTACCCTTTTGATCAACTGCCAAACCCTCCATGTCGTTGAGCTCACGTCCAAAGCTGCGCGTCAACCTGAGATTTGCGATTGTATTTTCAACCAGTCCACCATCAGGACCAACAGTCAGTATATTCATGGCGCGCTGAGCTTCATCTTCAACGATTAACATGCTGCCGTCTGGAAGTTGCTGCGCGCCTGATGGCTCATACAACGCACTAAATTTCCCCATGCCAGATTCTGTCAAATGTGAAGGCGGTTTTTGCAGCACATTAGGATAAAGGAATACTAACGCATGCAAAACAAGCGATGACAAAACCGAAACCAATAGCCCCCAGCGAAAAGCGGCATAGGAGACATTTAAAAACTTAAACTTACGCGCGCCCATCTGACCCAACCAATACAGCTGATCACTCATCGCATGATAGGTCTCGTCACGATCTCGTATCAGATCCTGCATCTGCTCCCAGTACTCTTGGCGTGAGAGCATCATCCGATCTTTGTTAATAAGCAGGTTGATATCGTCGCCATCGCTAGACTGATTGGCGCGATCAAGAAACTCACGCAAATCACCAAAGCTTGCTTTACGTTTGATAAAGGCATTAAACCAGTTTGAGAAGCCACTAAAAAAATGGGATTTTTCAGGCGAAGCGGAGAGAATGGCAAAAAAGATAGAAGCCAGTGAGGTAAACATAAATATCCCTGCAGGGATGATAAATGTTGGTGAAGAGGCAAAAATGAAAGCGCCTGATATCATCAGTGCTGAGATAATGACGCCGTTTAAGGAGATCATAATATTGGCTTTAGTCGCTGCAAGCGCAATCAAATCAAGCTCTGCTCGCAGCGCATTTCGAAACATGGTCTCGACTGCCTTTGTGGTGCCAAGTAAAGACGATTTATTGACATCAGCCTTGGCTTTCGCTCTCTTTTTTCTTTTATTTAATGCTTTACTTAGATCCTTACTTAACGCTTTACTCAAATCCTTGCTTAGCTCTTCGCTCAAATCTTCAATCGATGCTTTACTCAGTTCTGTGCTCGACGCTTTACTCAAAATTTCATCTGAATCTTTACTCAAGTCTTCGGTTGATTTGTCACACGAGTCTTTATTCAAAACGCATCCTATTAATTTAATAATTGATACTCAAAAATACAGCCATACTCATAATTATCGCTCGTTATGAATATGGCTATATTCTTAAAAATATTATATTAGAATGATAAGACCATAACCGCCACTGACTACCTCTTTATTGCCAAGCTGTTAGCATTTTGCAATCTTGTGAGTAAAACCATATAGCAACTACCAATTAAGGAATAGTACGCGTGACGACATCGGGCGGGACATAAGTCATATGACTATTCATTCTTTTTTCAAACCTGCCAAAGGTAAATAATATAACCCATGACAATAGCAAGTAGACGATACCAGCCGCAAAGAACAATTCCATCAAGGTATAGGTGCGAGCACTAATAGTACGAGCAACCCCAGTGATATCCATCAAGGCGATGGTTGAGGCCAAAGCACTGCCTTTGAGCATAAAGATAACTTCGTTGCTATAAGCGGGAATCACAATCCCAAACGCGCGTGGTAAGGTAATACGGGTCAGCTTTTGCCATTTCGACATACCAATCGCATCAGCAGCTTCAAGCTCACCGACGGGAATAGTCTGAATAGCACCGCGAATAATCTCTGCAAGATACGCACTAGTATTCATCGTAAAAGCAATGATGGCACACCAATAGGCTTGGCTGAGTACCGGCTCCCATAAAAACGAATTACGGACTGCTTCAAACTGTCCAAGACCATAGTAAATTAAAAATATCTGCACTAAAAGCGGCGTACCACGAAAAAAGAAGATATAAAGAAAGGGTAGGATTTGTACGACCCAGCTTTTGGACAGTCGCAACAGCGCGAGTATCAAACCAAAAAATAAGCCAATAACGCCAGAGATAACGACTAGCTGTACAGTTAATACAGCACCGCCCAGTAAATCTGGGATATGATCAAAGATAACTTGCAAATTCCAATCCATAAGACGCTCTCCTCTACCTTACGACCGATTGACGGCTAAGCTTTTTGGCATAGCGCGCGGCTGGATTGGCTCGCCATTCAAGCCACATCATAAAGCCTGTAATCAGCATCGTCAGCCCCAAATAAATAATCGCTGCAGCCATAAAAAGTAAACGGCTGCTGCGTTGACTGGGCAGCACGCGAGGACTGATACATAATGTCTTTAAGGCCAATGACTGACACTAAAGCGGTATCTTTTAGCAAAACCAAAAATAAGTTACCCAGACCTGGTAAGGCAATCTGCCATACTTGCGGTAACGTAATGCGAGAAAATGTCTGAAAAGGGCGCATACCAATCGCTTGTGCCGCCTCTTTTTGTCCGATAGGAATCTCTTGGATAGACATCCTAAAAATCTCGGTTGCATAAGCACCGAACGCAATCGACAGCGCCATGACTCCGCCCCAAAATGCACTAATCTCAACATAGTCGTTATAACCGAACTTTTTGAGAATACTCATCAGTAAGATGGAGCCACCATAATAGATAAACAGTACCAATAATAGCTCAGGTATGCCGCGCATCGTCGCTGTATAAACAGTCGCCATTTTGCGTAGTATCCAGACATTAGACAGCTTGGCTGTAGCACCCAGCAGCCCTAAGACCATACCTATCGCTAGGCTGGTCATAGCAAGCTTGATGGTGACGGTTGCGCCGCTCAGTAATAGCGCGCCAAATCCTTGTAAGTCAAACACGGTTGTCCACTCAGTCTCTTTATATCAGCAAATTAGCAGAATATTAGTTTAAAGAATCAGCACCAATAGTCTTGTGTCATTTAAGGCAACCACGCAATTACACTTGCGCATAGACTCTGATTGATTGACTCGGTAAAAATGAGCCGTGATTTTATCATAATCGGCAGGCTCTATGTTACTGCTCATACGCAAAACCTGTATCTGGCCGGACGCTTATCGCGCTAAAATAATCTTGCCAATACAAATTTTGAAGTACTACTTAGCCAGTTTATATCAGAGTCGTGATGCTGAATAGATAAATACAATAGTTATGAATAAAATAAAAAGGAGATGACCTATGTGGCAAAATCCTTTTAATAAATAAGATAAGTGATCCGCATGCGCCGCCCTATCATAAGTGACAGCTATTGAACAGCGGCATCTGTGGCAGATTCCGCTGTTATCGCCGCGCCAGAGTTAGGCACCGCAAAGTACTTTTGATTGAGCTTATCATATGTACCATTGGCTTTTAGATTGGCCAATGATTGATTGATTTTTGCTTGCAGGTTATCACCAGGGCGGACCGCTATGGCGAAGTTATCATTGATATCAATCTCGCTACCCTTGACCATATAATCACTACCCGATGGCGAGCTTAACCATTTTAGAGCAGGCAGCTTATCGGAGATCATCGCATCAACACGGTCTGAACCTAAGTCCAAAAACGCATTGCTCAAAGTATCATATAACTTCATATTGGCTTTTGGATACTCATTTTCTAACCACTGCGACGATATCGTCGAGCGCTGAGCGGCGATAGAATGAGCATCAATATCACTACTGTTACTAGGATCAAAGGGGCTGTCTCTTTTGGCTAAGAACACGAGAGTGTTGCTAAAATAGGGATCAGTAAAGCTAACTTGCTGCGCGCGCTCAGGCGTGACTGACATTGCAGCGACAATCGCATCGTACTTACCAGCTTTGAGACCTGGAATAATCCCATCCCAATCTTGAGCTGTAATCTCACAAGTGACCTGCATATCAGCGCAAATGGCATTAGCCATATCGACATCAAAGCCGCCGAGCGTCCCATCTGCATTGGTGTAATTAAAGGGCGCATAAGCACCTTCAGTACCAATGCGTAGCACACCATTTGTCTCAGTAGCTCTCGTTACTTCAGCGGCGTCAGAACTATTTTCAGCGACACTATCTTGGCTATTACTACAACCAGTTATCGTAAAGACAGCGCTCATTGCCAGCAAAGACGCTAACGAACGAGTGATGATAGTCGACATAGTAAATGGCAGTCTCATCATCGCTATGACTGGGACAGAATGGGTACTCATAATTATCCTTTATGTGTAATGAATAAAATAGCACTGAGCTTTGCTTATTAGATGCCCTATTAGTTGGTCGGGGCCTCTGCTTGTTCTTCTTTAGCAATCGTCGCATTAGCATCGACATCACCCTCATCGACGACCACGACTTTTTCGACACCGCCCGCTGGTACTGCTTGCTGTGCAGCAGCTGTGGTACTGGTGCCAAAGTAGCTGCCTGTGATTTGGTCATAGACACCATTTGATTTTAGCGCTGCTAAAGCCTGATTGAATTTAGCCACTAAAGGGTCACCTTTACGAAAAGCAATACCCATGGCATCTTCTTCAGTACTGATTTCTTGTCCTTTGACTTCATAGTCCTGACCAGCGTCGGTTTTTAGCCAGTCGATCCCTGTCACTTTATCGGACATCATCGCTCGTACACGGCCTGAGGTTAGATCTAGATACGCATTGTCTTGGGTATCATAAAGCTTGATATCGGCATCAGGATATTCATCTTGTAAGTACTGTGATGAGACGGTTGAGCGCTGTGAAGCAACCGTCTGTCCTTTTAGATCTGCAACTGTAATATCATCGCCTTTTTTACCAATCAAGATAATACCAGTATGAAAGTAAGGCTCGGTGAACTCTACGACTTCTTTACGCTCGGGGGTGATTGACATACCAGCAATGACTGCGTCAAATTTTTGTGCATTTAATCCTGGAATGAGACCATCCCAATCTTGAGAGATAAGCTCACAATTTGCTTTCATCTCCGTACATAAGGCATCGACCAGCTCGATCTCATAGCCGATAAGTTTGCCGTCAGCGTCAGTATAACTAAACGGCTTGTAGCTTGACTCAGTCGCTATTTTTATATTGATAGGCGCATCAGTCGTTGCCGTATCAGAGGCAGCACTGTTTTCTGGCGTGGTGCTATTGTTACAGCCGGCCAGCATTAGCATGGCAGCACTAAGCGGTGCTAACCATTTGGCTTTATTTACGAATGAGGATGTCATAGATATTGTCATCATTGTTACTCTCTTTTTTTAAAGCAGCAGATTATTGACCAAAGTTTTCTTGTTCAAGGCGCGCAAGCTCACCGTTGCTACGAATTTCGCTCAAGGCCTTATTAAAGTCATCTTTAAGAGAGTCGCCTTTACGAACCGCAATGGCGATATTGTCATCGTTATCAATCTCATCGCCCACGATACCAAAACCTTCAGGGTTGTCCGCTAACCACGATTTGGCAGAAACTTTTTCAGCTAAGACCGCATCGCTGCGTCCTGATTTTAAATCCAAGTAAGCGTTGTCATAGTTGTCATATAACTGAACCGTATTGCCATCTTTACCTTCGTAATTGTCCTGCAAGTAAACGCCTGGGGTCGTTGAGCGCTGGCCACCAAGGGTCAAGTTTTGAATCGTCTTAGGATCAAAACCATTTTTAGTATCTGTCAACCACACCATCGTATTGGCGAAATAAGGTTCTGTAAAATCAACTTTTTCTTGGCGCTCAGCAGTGATCGACATACCTGCAACGACTGCGTCATACTTTTGGGCCAGTAGGCCTGGAATAATACCATCCCAATCTTGGGCGACAATCTCACATTTTGCTTGCATTTGCGCGCAGATGGCATTGGCAACATCGATATCAAAACCTGCCAAGCTACCATCAGCGTTAGTATAGTTAAAAGGAGGATAGGCACCTTCAGTTGCAATACGAAGGGTCTTGCCAGCTGTATCTGCCGCAGGAGCAGCATCAGTGGCTTCATCAGCAGGCTGGCTACAAGCACCAAGTGCAAGGGCTGCGGTAATGGTCATCGATGACCATAATAGACGAGAGTTCGACATCGTACGTTCCTCATTATTTAATAGGGTTTCTAATAGAGATTTCTATGACTTTAGCTGCTTATATTCATATAACAGAATAAGTATACATTATTCGATAATACCTGACTGGAATATCAAAAACAAACATTTTGCATACCGACTGTCACGACTAAGTAATAGAGCTATTTAATAGAACCTATTAAGAACCGAGTGACTATCTATTGTTATCAAATAGTCACTCAGCTATTACCTATCAAAACGTCTCTCATATTTAAGATTACTAGTTGTCAGTCTAGTGTTGACGATGCTATGCCATAAAATCTTTGACCCGCTCTGAGGTTGGATTATCAAAGACTTGCTCAGGTGTACCTATCTCTTCAACGATGCCTTGGTGCAAAAACACCACTTGGCTTGAGACTTCGCGCGCAAAGCGCATCTCATGAGTGACAATCAACATAGTACGCCCCTCCTCTGCCAAATCACGCATAACGGCAAGTACCTCATTGACCAGCTCAGGATCAAGTGCAGACGTCGGCTCATCGAACAACAACACACGTGGCTGCATCGCTAAGGCGCGCGCAATCGCAACACGTTGACGCTGACCGCCTGATAAATTGGCAGGGTAGGCATCTTTTTTATCGAGTAAACCAACTTTGGCCAATAACTTTTCAGCATCACTAATCGCTTGATCTTTTTTGATTTTTAAGACCTGCGTTGGCCCCTCAATGATGTTTTGCAAAATGGTTTTATGTGGCCACAAATTGAAGTTCTGGAATACAAAACCGACGCGCGCGCGTAAGCTCTCAAGCTCTTTATTATTTACCGCCTGCATCTCACCGGACTTAGTTGGCTTTAGCATCAGCTCATCATCACCGATAATAATACGACCTTGGTTTGGCTTTTCAAGCAAATTAACACAGCGCAATAAAGTAGATTTTCCAGAGCCAGAAGACCCTAAAATAGAGATCACATCGCCATCATAAGCCGTCAGTGATACCCCTTTAAGCACCGCTAATGAGCCAAAACTTTTATGCAAGTCTTGTATCTCTAAAGCAATATGACGAGTCGAGTTTGCAGCAGTTTCAGGCATGGGTTAGCAGATTTCCATTAAAATAAGTAAAAAAGGCGTGATAGTAATAAGCATAGTATAAGCGTTATAGACTATTAGAGTCGCCTATTAATATTGGCAGCCAGTTGCGCCGTATTGTCGCTTAAAACAGGACTAAAAGGCAAACTTTATGCTTGTTTTCATAGTGTATATTTTTTGATAATATAATCGCAAAAACCGCTCAGACTGCATCGGCATATCTGAGCGGCTACTGATCAATATTACAACTATTTTATGCAAGCGTATCAATAAACAGGTTACAAGCGACTATTAAAGCATTAGTAGGTTGAAATATGCTCTTCTGATTCGCTACCATCTATGATATCTGCATCATCAATGCCTGTTGCTGTACTATCAGCAACTCCGATATCTTCATTGGTTAACGTCTCTGCTGCCGCATTACCCGTAGTAGTAACCTCGTCACTAGAATTACCTTCCAATGATGCCACCTCACCTCTGGTAGATCCCATCTCATCGGTAGTTCCATTTGCACTATCGACTCCACTCGCTTCTTGTTCAACGGGCGTTTGCGCATCCACAGTCGGATCATCTTGAGTAGTCGCGGCGTCCTTATCTGCGCAAGCACTCAGCGTCAAAGCAGCAGCTGCCAAAGAAGCAAATACCCACTTTTTTTGATTAGATTTTTGCATAATCATCTCACTTATTGTTTTTTCATTTAAAAATTAAATTTAATTAGTAGAAACATTCCCTTCTGGGTCTCTGTTATCTAACACTGCAGAATTGTCAAGGCCGTCATCTGTACTAGCAAGCGCGTCGCTCTTATCTATGGCAGCTGCTTGATTGTCTAATGGCGCAGGGTTTGCCGTACCACCTACGCCGCCTGTTATATCTTTATCAGGCTCAGACTGAGTGCCCAAAACGGCACCTGTGCCCTCAGGCTCATTGTTACTTGGTAGCACAGGACTTTCTTCTCGGTCGCTGATCATCGGTGCATTAGCCGCTTTTATTTCAGCAGCAGCTTCTGCTTCTGACGTCTCTGAGTCAAACTCTAATGCTGAACCTTCCATAGGTTGACTCTCATCTTGCTTACCACAGGCACTTATTGTGAGCACTGCGGTAGTTAAGATCAGAAACCCCCACTTTTTGTAAGAAGTGAGCGGTAGCGCTTTTTCTCTCATATTTGTCATATTGGCCATGCCTTTCATGTTCATGTCAGTCTTCTCTTATACGATCGTAAATAACAGAGTATCACTCAGTAAAGCCAAGGTAATGTTTTGATAAATAAGCACTTACTATCTCAAAGACCAACTATACGAGTAATCCAATATTGTCACCTTAGTAATTAAGGTTTAATTATGTTAAAAACTCGTAACCATCAATCCATTATTGCTGAATGTATTAACAGAAAATATAATGACAAAACGATAGTCCCCCTCTTTGGGATAAGCGCTGGGCACAAATTCGTCTTTACTAACGCTACGATCTGCTCTATGTTAAACCGTATAATACCTTAAGGAAAACACTCTATGAGCCAATCAGATACCACCGATATCATGACTTATATGCAACAAGTCGGCAAACAAGCACGTGCCGCGTCGCGTGCGCTGGCTGCTGCGAGCACTGGTACTAAAAATTCAGCCTTGATGGCTATCTATGATGAGCTTGTAGATGCAAAGCAAGATATTTTGTCCGCTAATAAGTGTGACATGCAAAATGGACAAAAAAATGATCTTGATACCGCGCTACTGGATCGCTTGGCGTTAAACGAGGCTCGGTTTGAGAGCATGCTACAAGGTTTAAAGGATGTCACAGCACTGCCTGACCCCATTGGTGAAGTTACGGACATGACCTATCGCCCATCGGGCATCCATTTAGGAAAAATGCGCGTACCACTCGGTGTGGTTGGCATGATCTATGAATCACGTCCAAATGTGACATTAGAGGCGGCGTCCCTTGCATTAAAATCAGGCAATGCCATTATATTGCGAGGTGGCTCTGAAGCGTTCAATTCTAATCAAGCAATCGCAAAGTGTATTTATCAAGGCCTAAGAAATACTGGTCTGTCTGAGCATAGCGTGCAAGTACTTCAAACGACCAATCGCGCTGCTGTTGGTGAGCTTATCACCATGACAGAGTACGTTGATGTCATCGTACCCCGTGGAGGTAAGAGCCTTATTAAACGTATTAGCGAGGATGCCAAAGTACCGGTTATCAAACATCTAGATGGTAACTGTCATACCTTTATTGATAGCGATGCTGACCCTAAAATTGCTATTGACGTCAGTGTGAATGCAAAAACTCACCGCTACGGCACCTGTAATACCATGGAGACGCTACTAATCGATGCGTCGATTGCCCATGAGCTTTTGCCCAAAATCGCCGAAGCCATTGTACAAGCAGATGACGCGATGCAGTTACGCCTTGATGACAAGTCGCACGCTATCTTAAACGACAACGCCATCTTGAATGGTCATTTATCAGCCGCCACAGCAGAAGATTGGGACACAGAGTATCTTGCGCCCATATTAGCAATCAAAGTTGTGGCAGGTATCGATGAGGCAATTGAACATATCAATACCCACGGCAGCCATCACACAGATGTCATCATTACGGACAATTATACCAAGTCGCAACGCTTTATCCGCGAGGTTGACTCAGCAAGCGTCATGATCAATGCCTCTAGCCGATTTGCAGACGGTTTTTAATATGGGCTTGGCGCGGAGATTGGCATCTCAACTGATAAGATTCACGCGCGTGGCCCAGTTGGGCTTGAAGGTCTGACCTCGCAAAAATGGATTGTTTATGGTCATGGCGAGATTCGCGCTTAATTGGCAACTTCTTACGGTATGCCTTGTCCATAAAGCGTCAGCATTAAGCAGATGATTCTTAAGTTGCCATTTTTTGCCTAATTAACGTATAATTCCTAAAAAACGTCAGCCTAATCGCTGGCGTTTTTTTATGAGTTATGTTTACGTTTGATGAGTTTCACTTAAGTGCTAGCTGTAGCATAACAGCCAGCCATCGATTGCCAAATTATTTTATGAAAAATTGAGACTGTTTAATAAGCAGCAATATTATAGCTTCAACGCTAAACACAATTGGCGTCAAACACATAAATGATGAAGACTTGAATGTTTTTAAACGTATAATTGAGAACGCTTACAAGGATTTTAGTCAAGCGCAGTTATAAATAGTAATGCCTAATAAGGGCAAATCGCTTATTTTGACGACTCACTACGAAAGCCTGAATTCGAGATAAAAACAGCTTTATCCCGAATTTGGGTTAATTGATATCTGTAAAGAGGATGAACCTATGGAAGTGACATTAAATGGATATTACACACTGATATTAGCAACATTGGTGCTGTTACTAGGACGATTTTTGGTTAAAAAAATTAAGTTTTTAGAAGATTTTAATATTCCAGAACCCGTTGCAGGTGGTTTAATTGCAGCCGTCATTGTTTACGCCCTTAATTTTGTTTGGGGTTACAGCTTTAACTTTCATCAAGACCTGCAAACGGCCACCATGCTGATGTTCTTTGCCTCTATCGGACTCAGTGCTGACTTTGGTAGGCTCAAGGCTGGTGGTACGCCATTATTAATTTTTACCGTTGTCGTATCGGTATTTATTATCTTTCAAGATGTTGTTGGCGTCGCTATGGCAAGCGCACTTGGACTTGATCCTCTACTTGGATTGGTTACTGGCTCTATTGCTCTGACTGGTGGACACGGTACAGCGGGTGCATGGGGTGTCGTGCTAGAAGAGCAATATGGTGTGGTTGGCGCAACGACATTGGGTATCGCAGTGGCAACCTATGGCTTGGTAGCAGGCGGACTCATTGGTGGTCCTGTTGCACGCCGATTGATCTCAAACTTGGGTTTAAAACCAACACCCATGAACCCAAATCCAAGCGATGTCGAAAGACTGGCAGGTAAACAGTCGTTATACAGTACCAAACATACGGAAGATGGCGATCATAGACGCGAAGAGATGTTTGAGAAACCTGATAACATTCGCCTGATTACCGCCTCTTCAACGATTGAATCACTAGCGCTATTTGCAGCGGCTTTGGCTTTTGCCGATATTATGACCCTCGTTGCCGCGGACACCGCTTTTGAATTACCGACCTTCGTTTGGGCATTAGCAGGTGGCGTTATTATTCGTAATACCTTAACCATCGTTTTTAATTTTGATATGTTTGACCGCGCTATTGATGTTATCGGTAACGCTTCTTTAAGTCTATTTTTAGCCATGGCATTATTATCATTAAAACTATGGGAATTAACAGAGCTTGCAGGGCCTGTACTGATTATCTTACTTGTACAAACAGTGGTGATGGTGGGTTATGTTTATTTTATAACCTTTAGAATAATGGGTAAAGATTATGATGCAGCCGTCTTGTCAGCGGGGCATTGCGGTTTTGGTATGGGCGCGACCCCAACGGCGATTGCTAATATGCAAGCTGTGACCGATCGCTATTTACCTTCGCCTAAGGCGTTTTTGATTGTGCCGATGGTTGGTGCGTTCTTTGTCGATATCGTCAACGCGACGATCTTGCAGATATTTACGAAGTTGCCGTTTATGTGATTTGATAAGCTAAATTATCAAATTAGGCTCATTTGATGTGAATTAGCCCTGATTATATTTTGTATAATTGGGGCTTTTCTTTAAGTGTGGCAAAGGTTTTGAGACCCGAGCCTAGTTTAATAAGAAAAGATTTTTCATAATAAACATCAGATAAATACTGACATTTGTTTGTTAGAATAATCTCTATTGTATATACTGTCTTAAAACAGTTATAGGTAAAGCAGTCATGCAAAGCGGCACTATAAAACACTGGAACCAAGATAAAGGCTACGGCTTTATCGATGCTGACGATCAAGCCGATGACGTGTTTTTTCATATCAGCACGATCAAATTATCGCAGCCTATCCATATCGGTCAGCAGGTGTACTTTAACAGCGCGCGCAATAATAAAAACCAGCTACGCGCTACTCAGGTCACCGATACCACCATGAGCCTTGAGGCAAGCGAACCCACAAAAACGCCTAGCATCAGTCCTCTCGTAAGTCGTCCGCACCAAAACCAGCATAATCCGAAGCGTTCACGACATTCAAATCAGCATAAAAAAAATCCACTTACCACACTCATCAGTTTCATCGCTATTATTGCCGTCGCTATTTATTTCTTTGGGGATATCAAGTCGGCGCTGTTCAATCAGGACTCGCTGAGCGCAGATATAACGCCCAGCTATTCAGAAACCAATCAAAACGCTAGCAGAGCCATCACAGGTGATGCGCAAATTGATAATACTATTGCGCTGATTCAGCAAGGCGGGCCATTCCCTTATCCTACCAAAGACGGCACGACCTTTTATAACCGTGAAGGTCGCCTGCCTGCGAAGTCCAGCGGCTACTACCGCGAGTACACCGTACCGACACCTGGCGTCTCGGATCGTGGTGCCAGACGTATCGTCACAGGCGGTCACCCGCCGACTGTTTATTACTTGACCATCGATCACTACGATAGCTTTAAACAATTACAGGTAAACTGATATGAGTAAAGCCATTCATTATATTGCTAGGGACAGCAAAACGCCTACTCTTATTCCTGAGCAAGCTATTAAAATCGCTGTAGGCGAAGTACTTGATAAAGCCACACTATTAACGGCTTTGGATAACGCGCTGAGCTTTCCTAACTATTTTGCCCATAATTGGGATAGTGCTTGGGACTGTTTAACCGATAGTGAGGCTGAGCATTTACGTTTAGATTTAGCCAAGGTTAAGCAGATAAATACTGCAGACTTTGAGGTGTTTAAAAGTATGATTGAGGATGCGTATCGCGATTTTGGCAGGCCGC
>JARIAA010000115.1 GCA_029264635.1 Psychrobacter sp.
GAGATACGCGCGCTCACCAATTTATCGCCCTCATCTAGACCCACCGCAAACAGACCGTACGAGCGGATGTTAGCAAAATGAAAAAGCTCTACACGCTTCACCGTACCATTTGCCGTTGCAAAGAATACAAACGGTGGCTCAGCTTGCGTGCTGTCGTCTAATAGCTCATCATCACTGTCTATTGAGTTATCATTTAATGAGCTCTCATCTTTTACCGATAGCTCTTCTACTATTTTTGGAATAGGTAATATCGTTGTCACCGTCTCATCAGGATTTAAACCGATCAGATTTACCAGTGGACGACCACGTGAACCACGGCTGGCAATTGGCACCTCAAAACCACGCAAACTAAAGACGCGGCCCGTATCAGTAAAGCACAATACCGTTGCGTGTGTCGAGGTGACCACCAAATGATCAATCACATCGTCTTCTTTCATTGCGGTCGCAGATTTGCCTTTACCGCCACGTTTTTGCGCCACATAATCATCAATCGGCTGCGTTTTTGCATAGCCCGTACGTGAGACCGTCATGACCACGGTTTGCTCTGGGATAAGGTCTTCACGGTTAAAGTCCATGCGCGAATCAATAATATCCGTACGGCGCGCGTCCCCAAAATTATCACGAATCTCAATAAGCTCATTGGAGATGATCGTCATTAATTTATCAAAATCGCCAAGGATAGACTCTAAATGGGTGATCTCACGCAACAAATCTTGATATTCTTCGGTCAATTTGTCTTGCTCAAGACCCGTCAGGCGATGCAACTGCATATCTAAAATCGCATTGACCTGCTCGACTGATAAACGATAACTTTGCTCGCCTTCAACTGCGCCATCAATTAGGCCAAACGGCGCTTTTGGATCTTCGCCCTCGATGAATTCAGGACGTACTGATTGACTGCCAGCGGCCGTCAACATTGCAACCACGCTACCTGAGCCCCAAGTATTATTTAGCAAACTTTCACGAGCTAAGCCGCGGTTTGCCGATGCTTTAATGGCATCAATGATTTCGTCGATATTGGCAAGGGCAACCGTCAAACCTTCGAGCAAATGACCACGGACGCGGGCTTTATTCAACTCAAAAATCGTACGGCGCGTCACTACTTCTTGACGATGACGCACAAAAGCGGCAATTAGCTGACGTAGCGTCAATAATTTTGGCTGACCATTATCGAGCGCCACCATGTTAATACTAAAGCTTGATTCGAGTGGTGTCTGTAAAAACAAATTATTAACGATGACTTCTGCCGTTTCACCACGGCGCAAATCAATGGCAATACGCATACCGTCTTTATCAGACTCATCTCGTATTTCAGTAATACCTTCGATCTTTTTGTCACGCACAAGCTCTGCAATACGCTCAATGAGCTTGGCTTTATTGGTCTGATAAGGCACTTCGGTGAACACAATGCGTTCGCGATCACGGTTGACGCCCGTATCGCTCATTGGCTCAATAATATAACGACCGCGGACATGTAAGCGTCCCTTACCTGTGCGATAAGCATCTAAGATACCAGCACGACCATAGATAATACCACCCGTTGGAAAATCAGGACCTGAGATATGCGTCATCAGCTCTTCAGCTGAGACTTGGGGATTGTTGGCATAAGCCAGACACGCATTAATCACTTCAGTCAAGTTATGCGGTGCCATATTGGTCGCCATACCGACAGCGATACCAGTGGCTCCATTGATGAGCAAGTTGGGCACACGCGCGGGCATAACGCTTGGCATACGCTCAGAGCCATCGTAGTTGTCTTCCCAATCGACCGTGTCTTTGTCCAAGTCAGCAAGCATCTGATGGGTCAGCTTGGTCATGCGCACTTCGGTATAACGCATCGCCGCCGGTGGATCATCGTCAATCGAGCCAAAGTTACCTTGACCATCGACCATGGGATAACGCAAACTAAAGTCCTGCGCCATCCGTACAATCGCATCATAGACGGCACTATCGCCATGCGGGTGATATTTACCAATGACATCACCGACCACACGTGCTGATTTTTTATAGGGCTTATTATAGTCATTAGAGAGCACATGCATGGCATACATTACACGGCGATGCACAGGCTTGAACCCATCGCGCACATCAGGTAGCGCACGCGAGACAATCACGCTCATCGCATAATCCAAATAGGATTGCTTTAGCTCCTCTACGATGCCAATAGGACTGACCGATTCACTCATATACACCCCTTCACTCACATCCATTCTCTAATATCTACCTATATGAGCATTTACAGTCAAAAATAACGGCACAAATGCGCCGTCATATTATATAGTGACTATCAAAAAAAGCTTACATACAGTTAACATCTATAGAGAAATAGTGATAGTTTTAATGTTGAATAAAAGAAGCTATTTTAGCACAAATTTGCCTTATAAGGGGTATTTGCATGTCATAAAAATCAAGCAGATACGTTCACTATTGATGAGTATTTTCCTAATCAACTCGCTTCAGTGATTGTTTGTTTTTCAAGCATTTATGAAGCATCTTTTACATGTAAAGCAGAAGATTCAAAACCAGTTTTACTATTATTAACAATATGAAATTAAAAAACTGTACCTATTAAAGCACAGTTTTTAAGCTCGGTTATCAATCTGAACAATGACAATTGAAGCTTCTTATCAGTCTTTAAAATGATGAGTCTTTAAAATTTTGAGCAAAAAACTCTCGTGTGGCTTGGGTGCAAGCAGTATTGACTAAACCACCATGATAGCTGGACAAGAAGCTGCTTCCAGTCGCGGCAACTGCTGTGTTGAATCGAGATTGTATATCATCAATCGTACTAGTCATTAACCAAGGGTTCGCTAATGCTGATGGGCTAAGTGGAAGCAAAGTAGGTATGCCTCGACCAGCTTCATTGTTATTATCGACGTCAAGTACAGTGATATTCAAATTTGCTTGTTGCAATTGAGCCGTCATTGCTCCTGTATTTAAGTCATAATATACGGTTGGATCGCGGTGACCACCACATAAAAGCGTTGGCATTTGAGGTTTATATCCACGTAAATCGTTGTCTTTTAATGCCTTACGAAGATTGTTTTTCGGGGTAGCCGCTGACATCACAGTGGGTGTGGTTGGTGTTAAACGATCACTATTTTGCACAGAATCCATGATGTAAGCTTCTCGGAAACCTGTATTTATGAGATAGTTTTTAGGTGCAAACCCAAGAAATGCAAAAGGCAAATCGCTTGGTGGTAGTTGATCAAGTATAGGACTATTCGTAGGTTTTGCTTGAAATAACGAAAATTCAGGTAATTGGCCTGCTGCGACCAACTCTCCAAAACTTAGTAAACTTGGCAACTGCGTATTGGCATAGCCGTCTGCAAAGATTTCTGACGGACTCGTATAGATATTACCATATTTTGCCTGTAACCCCTTTGCTAGCAGTGGCGCAAATCTGGTAGCCCAGAGATTAACGTTACCTGCAAAAATTGCATCACCAAAAGCTGCTAAAGCGTAGGGGCCAGAGGATGGCGCAATCGCTGTGACTGGCTTGCCTTGTTGCTCAAGAAATCTTGCTGTTGCCATGACCACATGCCCACCTTGCGAGTAGCCACTGATAAACAATTCACCAGAGTCAGTGACGTTACGATAATTGACATTATTAGCGCGTTTTTGCCTATCGATAATTGAGCGCGCACTATCTAAAGCATCGACCATATCAGCGGACTGCTGATCGGCGACCAGATAAGGGTGGTAGTCAAGATCAGAATCATCATAGCCTGCGTAATTTGGCGCGACGACGATATAACCTTGGGCGGCGAAATTTGCAGCTATCAGCGTCGCTTCTCCTGCTGCAGGATTCTGCGGATTGCCCACTTGGCTAAAGTCATAGGCTTTTTCGGTGGTAGTGCCATGCGCATAAAGCAGTACAGGTCGATCGCCTTGACACTCTACGTTATCTCCGCTTGGCAACATCAACGCGGCCGTTGCAGTGGTACGCTCGCCCGCTGCGCCCTTGGTCAGATAGCTGACTTTTTCAATTTTAATATCGCATTTGGCGGCAGGCGTGGCAGTATTTTTAAGCCCAAATCCCGTATCTATTTGAGTTTTATTAAACGCACTAACCGACTGAACAGACGTGGAATTAGACGTGATTATTTCATCGTCATCATCGCCACAACCCGCTAGTAATAGCAGGCTACTCGCCACTGCGACTGATAGCGCGCAACGTAACATGGTGGGTTTAATTGAAGTCGTCACAGGGTTTAATTGAGAGATATCAATAAAGGCATCGACGTCGTCTATTTTGCTATCTTTAGGGTGAGAGTGGAATTCATTCATAATTGCTATCCTTAGCAGTGATAAAATGGAAACTGCCGAACGTCCATGGCAGTCGATACAAAGCTCCTTTGTCATCAACTCTTTAATAATAGGCTTTTTGTTAGTATAGTCATTCCTAAATAAAAGAAGTACAAAGATTATAATGCGCTACTGATATAATTTTTCCTTGCTTGCTGTGCCTACGCAGACAGAGGCTACGATCTCAGTAGCGCTGTATTTATTTTATAGTGGATCGACTATAACAACTTCATAATTACTATCTCTTAACCTTACTGTTTATACCGCAAACGATTATGAAAAGCTACCAAAAACCTTGCCTTTGTCTGTCATTTACTATTTACCTCTAGTAGGTGCAGGTCTACTTCAAGTGTGGCTTTAGCAATATGAAGAGCTGCTTATTATTGTAGACAAAAAATTTCTACCCGCTACACTACCTCATGACATTCTAAATACCTTTGATTATTCTTGCATCATCAAATAGGCATTCATCGTTATGGATATTATTCTTGTTATTATCTGGATCTTAGCTATGGTGCTGTACAGCTTTTCTAGCGATTATGCCGTCGGTTTTCCCAATCATAATAACCGCGCCCTACCCTTTGTGCGCTGGGGCTCACTACTGATTGCCATGGTGCTGTCCGGTTACTTGGCACAAGCTTACCAAGATAATTTAAAAGGCAACGGCATTTGGGTTTTTATCGTGGTGGTGTTTGTCATCATTACTTTAGCCAAATTAGTGTTTAAGTGGGTGATTAATAGAAGACGATAAAACTTCAATAAGAGCGATTAAAATATAGCCTCCCATACCCATAAATAGCAGATATAAAAATAATGATAAACGATGAAAACCAAGGGATAGAAATAAAAGAAGCGCGCACCGACCGTAGCTTTGAGGCGATTGCCGATCATTTTAAAAAAAAAGTCTATGGCGGTTTAAAGGGTGAGATTCGCCTAGCGGTTTTACACCGTGATATCTTTGGCTACATTAAAAAACTCAGTCAGACGCTCGGACGTCCATTACGTATCTTAGATGTAGGCGCAGGGCTGGCACAAATTGCAATCGAGCTTGCTACGCAAGGTCATACAGTCATCATCAATGATATCTCAGCCAATATGCTCGAAAAAGCAAAAAGGAGCGCAGCAAAAACTGGCAAACGCTTGGATATAGCGTGGTATGCTTGCCCTTATCAAGATCTTGAGGCTAAGCTTGCTGACGATAATGCAGATAGGTTTGATGTAATACTGTGTCATGCCCTACTAGAATGGTTGGCAGAGCCTAGATTAATAATGGATTTTTTTGATAAGCAGCTTTCGGATACTGGCGTACTGTCGTTATGCTTTTACAATCCTGCAAGCTTTGATTATCGCAATTTAATTATGGGGAATTTTAACCTACTCGATAATACAGCTTATAAAGCCGACAATAAAAAAAGCTTGACCCCTAATCATCCAGTTGCACGCCAAGAGGTGGAGTCGTGGTTAGCGCAGCATCATTATCAAATTGTCGTAGAGAGTGGACTGCGCGTGTTTCATGATTATGCGCCATTAAAGCGCGGTGGTCATAATGACCCTGAAGCCGTAATTCGTATGGAGCTACGCTACTCGCAGCAAGCGCCTTATAAATGGCTTGGCCGTTACTTACATATTATGGCGACGCGGCAAGCTAGCTTATAATAGCTATAGCCTATACTGAATAAAAGTATCCTATATTTTATCAGCCGCGCCCTAAAGTTTGTGCAGTGAATCAACTATACCCAAAGAGAAGAGGTATTTTAGTCTAATAGCTCTGCCGCTTCCGTGTCTCTTGATAATCTGTCATATTCTGACCAAGTCGTAGCATTGATGTCTTTTTCATCGAACACGACCACGTGCTCTAGCAAAGGCAAAATACCAATATGCGAGCCAATCTCATGATTATGGTGACTGGCAACCAGTGATAAAACCGTCTGACCATCGTCAAGCTGCAAGCGATAAAGATAATTGGCACCGCGAAACACGCGCCCTACTACTAAGGCTGTCTGCGTGCTGTCATCATCATGAATGATATCATCAGGACGCACCAAGACTTTAATCGGTGTGCCATTAGGATAATCATACTCGCAGTACTGCGGCTGCCCTGACGCATCATAAACTTCCATGCGCCGATACACATCACCAAGCGCCGTCTCAACGTGCCCCTCTTTAATAATCCCATCTATCATCGCCCCTTCACCGACGAACTCCGCGACGAAAGGACTGATAGGCTCATGATATAGCTCGCTTGGCGTTGCCCATTGGACAAGCTTGCCTCTGTGCATCACGCCGACTTTATCTGCGATGGCAAAAGCTTCATTTTGATCATGCGTGACCAAGATTGCTGTGGTATTGGTTCGTTTAAGAATATCGCGCACACTCATGGCAAGGGATTCACGCAGCACCACATCGAGATTGGAAAAAGGTTCATCAAGCAGTAGCAGTTTGGGCTTGGGTGCCAGCGCTCGCGCCAAGGCAACGCGCTGCTGCTGACCACCTGAAAGCTCAGCTGGGCGCTTATTGGCATGCTCAGTTAATTCAACGAGCGCTAACATCTCCGCTACCCGTGCTTTTTTATCAGCAGCGGACCAACTATTAAGACCAAAAGCGATATTTTTGGCGACCGTTAAATGACCAAATAGCGCATAATCTTGAAACACCATACCCATTCCGCGCTTGGCAGGTGCAACCGCAAATGACATACGCGCTGTCTGCTCCGTTAAGCGCTGATCGTTTAAGCTGATGGTACCTCGGCGCGTAGGCTCAAGTCCTGCAATCGCACGCAAGGCGGTCGTTTTTCCACAGCCGCTATAGCCCAAAAAGCAGCCAATCTCCCCTTGCTGTAGCGTCAATGATAACCCATCAACAATGGTCAAGTCGTCGTAACCAACGACCAAATTTGCGACTGTTAAATAGGGCTTTTCGATGGGTTTATGCGGTCCATATTGCGGCGTAATAACGGCACACGTAGAGCCTTGTTTCATATTGTCAAGCGCACTCTTAGCTTTAGTGATACTTTGCTTGGATTGGGTTGCCGAGTCTTTAATCAGGTCAGTATACATAGACGTTACCAATGAGCGATGAAATAAATAAGACGATAAAAATAACCAGTAATGATAAATGAGGGTAGATAAACGATTTTAGACAAGATTAATAATGCAAGAAATAATAAGTAAATAAACGCTACTAACTATTTTTATCACTTTGACGCAGTAATATCCATACTGGAATCAATCCGACCAGTACAATAAGCAGACTTGGTAGCGCCGCCCTTGCCCACATGCCTTCGCTGGTCATCTCAAATACCCTTACAGCCAGCGTGTCCCAGCCTTGTCGCCGCGTCATAAGCGTAATCGGCATCTCTTTCATGACTTCAACAAAACCCATTAATAATGCCGTGAGCATCCCTGGCTTTAGTACGGGTAGATGACCTGACGCCAGCGCTGTAACGAGCTATCACTAAGTAATTTTGCAGCGGCTTCTTGGTTGACCGTCAAGCGCTGCAGCTGGCGGTCGATAGGCTGGAAACTCACCGTCATAAAACGGGTGGAGAGAGCAAGTAGCATAACAATGACACTGCCCGATAGCACTTGGTTTGAGGTAATTCCAAAACCAATCAGTTGATTATCAAGCCATGCAATAGGAATAAAGACCCCTACGGCCAATACCGTACCTGGCACCACGTAGCCCAAATTGGCTAAGGTAATCATTAATTTAGTCGTTTTATCAGAGTATTGGCGCTTGATCCACGCAATTATAATCGCAAGAACGGCAATCAGCAGCGTGGTCATGCTAGCAATCATTAAGCTATTGGTCACAAAATCGATATAACGCGCATCGAAATCTTGACGAAAATTCATCGCTGTCCAATAGAATAATTGTAAAAATGGTACGAGAAAGGCAATCAAAAAGACTACTGTGCATAGCAGTGTCATCGCAATTTTCGCAGGCGTACTGGCCTCAAGACGGCGATTGTTTCCTTGAGTGACCGCCTTGCCACGCTTTGCTTGCCAATATTGCTCAAACAATACCACGATAAATACAACGCCGATCAGCAGGGCGGCCAGTTGCGCAGCCGTCGTTAGACTAAAAAAGCCGAACCACGCTTTATAGATAGCGGTGGTAAAAGTATCAACGTTAAATACTGAGACGGCACCAAAGTCTGCCAAGGTCTCCATACTCGCCAGTAATAACCCACCGATGATCCAAGGCAATGCTTGGGGCAAAGCCAATCGAAACAACACGCGACTGCGGCTAAGCCCCAGCATTTGACCTGCTTCAATAGCACGCCGACCTTGTGATAAAAAAGCTTGTCTTGCTAGCAAATAAACATACGGGTAAAACGCTAATGATAATATCAGCCCAGCGCCCCAGACATTACGTATCGAAGGTATTGCTGTACTGATACCTAAATCACGTAAACCCGTCTGTAGCGGCCCACTAAAATCAACGATTCCTACTGTAACAAACGCCAATACATAAGCTGGCATCGCTAGTGGCAACATCAGCGCCCACGAAAAAAACCGCTGTCCTGGGAAGCGGTACATACTGGTTATCCACGCCAATGCTGTACCGATACTACCCGCTATAACTGTTACCATCAGCAATAAGATAGCCGTATTTTTGAGGACTTGCGGCAGCACATACTCCATCATGTGCGTCCAGATATCTGCAACTGGCTGCGTCCATGAGAACAGGACGATCAAAATAGGTATCAGCATAAACAACGAAATCAGCCCTATGACTGATTTCGAAAAAATACGCTTGGCAACAATATGCTCTTGACGGGCAGTACTGACAGCGCTATCTTTGACAGTGTTGTCTTTAGGAGCAGACGTTTTTGTCATTGTCATAATACAAATATTACCCTGTCAGACGCTTAGAGGTCACACCATCTGTGTTATAACAGATTATTTGTAGCCTACTTTATCCATCATTTGCACAGCTTGGGTTTGACGTTCGCCAAATTTTTGCACATTGATATTATCTTGCTTAAATGTACCCCAAGATCTTAGCATGTCAGACTCATCAATCCCTTCTTTTACTGGATATTCTTTATCAGAGCTGGCGTAAAGACCTTGCGCTTCATCAGAAGATAACCATTCCATTAATTTGAGCGCGCCATCTGGATTATCTGAATTTGCCACCACACCAGCGCCAGAGATATTCACATGCGTACCTGTCGTATCTTGGTTGGCCCAAAATATTTTTACTGGGAAATCAGGTTTTTCATCAAGGAGGCGACCATAATAATAACTATTGGCAATTCCGACTTCACACTGGCCTGCTGCAATCGCCTCTAACATACTAGTGTCATTACTAAATACATCGGTAGCCAAGTTATCTGCCCAGCCGCGGACAATCTCTTCTGTCTTTTCAGCGCCTAAGTTTTCTATCATGCTAGCAACCAAAGATTGGTTATAGACAGCATTTGAGGAGCGCAAGCACAGCTTACCTTTCCATTTTGGATCTGCAAGATCTGCATAGGTAGAGAGCTGGTCGGTATTCACTTTACTTGGATCATAAAAAATAGTACGCGCACGTAACGACAGACCTGTCCATTGACCTTCTGGATCTCGATATTTGGCAGGAACGTTACTTTCAAGTACGGTAGAGGCGACTGGCTGCAATAAACCTTGCTGCGCTGCTTGCCATAAGTTACCAGCATCAACCGTCAATAGCATATCTGCTGGGGTGTTTTGGCCTTCAGCTTCTAAGCGTGCCATGAGTGGACCCGCTTTATCTGTGACCAGCTCAATCTTAACACCCGTCTTTTCTGTGTACTTGTCCAATAATGGTTTAATAAGTTGCTCATTACGTGACGAGTAAATCGTGACAACTTGTCCATCATCAGTAGTTGCGGTGTCATTACTTGCACTCGTCTCTGCATTTTCTGTGGCTGGCGTTTGCGACTCTGCATCCGTATTTTCGGTAGGAGTAGAGGCATTGTTACAGCCTGCAAGGCCCATCATCATACTAAAGATTGCAACGGATAAACTGGCTTTAACAGGGCGAGTCAACGATAGACGTTCGGCAACCGCATTCAATGACATGGTTTTCTCCAAAATGGTGCGCAAAATAGGTAAGAGCATTTGTCATAAGCGCTTCATCAGTCAGCTGAACCAATAAAGCGCTTGCAAAACAAGGAAAAGAGATAAAGCCATATACTAATGGAAATGAGATTAATTATCAATACATTTATAAGGTCAGCAAATACCTATAAAAACTGCGATTTTTTAGAATGTTTATTAAAGATTTAGCATTGATTATTGTGCAGTAGCCACTGCCCTAAGATCATATTAACAGCGGCCTCTGTGCGTAAAATCCGTGGCCCTATGTGTACCGCTTGGCAGCCTTGACTGGCAAGCTGTTCAATCTCATAATCAATCCAGCCTCCCTCAGCGCCGATGCAAACCACACTTGGTAGCGTCGTTTTGGCAGCCACCGATAAAGGCATAAAAGACAGTTGTTGCAGATACTGTAAAAATGACAGCTCGCTATAAGGGTGCGCTACGATAGCGCCTTTGGTAATCATGCCAGCAAGCGCATCTTCAACAAACGGCTTAAAGCGTTTTTGCAGAGTAATGCGCGGCGCCATCGTGTCGACTCCTTGCTGCAAACCCTCCAATACAAACTCATCAAGCCGATCTAACAGTGGAGTTTGCCAATAGCTTTTTTGGGTACGGTAGCTATTGATAAGGACGATATCACGCACACCAAGAACCGTCATATCTATGATTAAGCGCCTGAGTACTTTAGGGCGTGGTAAGGCTAAAATGACTGTCACATCCAGCTTAGCAGGCGGTTTAATGTTTAATTGCACATCCTCTAATTGAATATTATCAGATGCAATGCTCTCAATAAGCGCTGTACCAAGCTGACCGCCAAGCTGACCAATCTTTAACGACGCTCCAACTTGCAGTTTTAATACTTCATTGATATGCGTAATTTGATCAGGGGCGCTAATGTGGGCATAAGGCGGTGCAATATCCGCTGCGGGTAACAAAATACAGTTCATAGAACCTATCACTTAATAAATATGGTTTTACACAGATTTGCATGGAGTCAATCAGATATCTCAGCAAATTTTTCAATCGTCTTTACAATCATGATCAGCTGGCGCGTTAATACGGCTTGCTGCTGCACAGTCATGTTGGCACCTGCCTGCCCTGCTTGCTTAGCCACTTCAGGATGCCTGAGCCAAAACTCTAGCTGCTGATAAATCAATTGGACATCGTTGTCAGATTCAGTGATAGACGGCTCGTTGATAGCAATCGATTGATAAAAAGGATTGTTCGGCTGATATAAAGCACCGACACTTGCCAGCTTATCCACGACGCTTTGACAAGACTGAGTATACGGCCCCATCAGTACTGGCGTGCCGACACTCATGGGCTCAACTGGGTTATGGCCACCGATATCAACTAATGAGCCGCCAACAAGCGCGACATTTGCTTGTGCATACCACTGCATCAGCTCGCCCATACTATCTGCCAGGTACACTTGCGTTTGTGCAGTGACCGTCTCATTCTTACTACGCTGCGCCATCTGCAAACCTGACTTGCCGACTAGTTCAGCCACTTCATCGAAGCGTTCAGGATGTCTAGGTACAATAATAAGTAAGGCGTTGGTCAAAGAAGCTATAGCTAACAATTGCTGCTGCCACGTCAAAACTGTATTTTCTTCATCACTATGGGTGCTCGCTGCTATCCAAACAGGACGGTTAAGAAACTGCGAATCAGGCGGTTTATCAAAAGCAGTTGTCTTTGACAAGTGAGTAGTGAGGTTATCTTTTTTAACATCGTCAGTAGCGTTTAATGGTTTTTTTGTAGGTTTATCAGTTTTAGTTTTGGGCGTGTTAATCACCCATTTAAGAGAACCTGCAACACGTATCTGCGCGCTGTCTGCGCCCAGTTGCCGAAAACGTTTAGCAGATTCGCTATCCTGCGCAATGATTAAGCTTAGGTTTTGCATCATACTGGCACTTACGCCACCAATCTTTTGATAACGATTAAAAGACGCGGCCGATAGCCGTCCATTAACAAGGATACTCGGGATATTTTTTTGAGACAGCACTGCTAAAATATTTGCCCATAGCTCAGTCTCTACAAATAGCGCCGCGACTGGCTGCACATGCGCTAAAAACGTCTCGATCACTGCAGGCGTGTCTACTGGTACATAACTGTGACTCATATGACCGTGCGCAATCTCCTCAGCGAAGCGGCTAGCACCGCGCGCATGCCCAGTCTGCGTCGTATTGGTGAGCCAGATGCTATACCCTTTTGCCAATAAAGCATCTAGTAAGGGCGCAACCGTATTCGTCTCCCCCAAAGAGACAGCGTGACACCAAATGATCTTACGACTGACATCATTGGCATCAGAGACAGGGCGCGGTGGATACTGCTTACCAAAGCGCTCTGCCACCTCCTGCTTATAATTATCTCGACTGTTTGAGCGGCGCCAGACTTGTAACCGATATAGTGGCTTTAATGATGCAATAATAAACCGATAGTACGTAGGCGGCTTGCAAGCTGCATGTTTAGGCAAAGCAGGACTGTGAACAGCGTCTTCGACATCTGCCAACGATTCAGATTCAGTAGAGGGTGGTACAGAAGATGATGGCATGAAAAAGCCTAATTGGTTAATAGACAAAACAAGCAGTCAAAAATTGGTTGATTCTACCGTAAATTGGAAAAAAGCCCTACTATTTCGTCATGTAATTGCTTAAAATTTATCCCAGTCTCGCGGTATCTTTTTCATATTGGACTGCCTATATAGTGCGTCAAAAGGTATGAATTAAAAGATGTTGATTATATAAATATGACTAAGAATATAGCAGCGGCCAATACAACTGCAATGAGAATCTGGTAACGCTTAATACTGTGCTGCTCTTGCTTTTGAGAGGTTATCAATTCCTGTGCTTGCTGCCAGGCGGCTACCAGTTCAGCCGCCTCTACATGACCGTTCTTGGCGGCTTCTTCTAACCAGTACTGACCGCTTTTGATATCTTGTGGCACCCCAACGCCTTGATAGTACATTTTACTTAGCAAGCGCTGACCACGAATATCGTTATCGTTGGCAGCCTGCTTGACCCAATCAACGCCTGCCTCTTTGCTGTCGTCCATACCTGCGATCAGTCCTTCAGCTAATAATTCATACATGGCCAAGCGTAGCATGGCAGCGGTATTACCCAGCAGAGCAGAATCTTGAAGGAGGGCTAGCGCCTGCTTTCGAGTGGCTTGTTCGTGCTCTGAAAACTGTACTTGGTTACGGGGCTTAGGCTGCTGTGCAATATGATGCTCAAATTGATCTAGTATTTTACACGCCTGTTGATAGTCATCCTTGCCAGCGTTTTGCGCGACATCGATTTCAGTGAGCTCTGTCAGCAACTGGGCAAATATTTCTGGTGTGGTCGCTGAGATTGAACGTTTAGACGTTTGGTGAGTTGTA
>JARIAA010000127.1 GCA_029264635.1 Psychrobacter sp.
AAAAAGTCTAAAGGTAAAATAGCCTTTGCGCTGGCACCGATAGACTACGAAACAGCATTAGCAGAGCTGCTCAAATGGGTTAGGTTTGCACAGATTGCCAGCACGACACCAATGACTGTGTTGCCTGTCCACGCAATGACTTACTTGGATAAGGTGAGAGAGGCCGAAAAAAATGACAATAGCTATCAGCCGAAGCGCAGTGATTTTGAGGGTTGGTTATGGGCAGGCTTTAACAGCGATATCGTCTACGATACCTGCGCCCAGCACGAGCTTTGGCAATATATATTACAAAACCAAGATGCCTTCAACGCGCTGACCGATGCTTTACCATCTTTAGCGCAGCCATTGTTTGGGATGATGGATAGTACGTTGGAGCCATTGTAAAGCCTCTTTTATTGTTCTTATAATTTCTTTAAATGGAAGCTTTTAAAGTATCCATTTACAATTTTAAAGCATTGAGCAAGTGATTTTTTATGGATCAGTATGATAACGACAGCAGCAGTCTTAATAATATGAATCATGAAACGGAAGCTTTTGCCAGCACTTCAACTGATAGTGGTAATGCTGGTGGAAAAGTAGTCGAAAAATCTGAGCAACCGCCTGCGGTTCGAGTGCCGTTAAATGGTCAGCACTTGATAGAAGCCTCAGCGGGTACTGGTAAGACGTGGACGCTAACCGGCATTGTGCTACGATTACTGATAGAAGCCAAACGCGCGCCTGAGCATATTATTGCCACGACTTTTACTCGGGCAGCGGCGGCCGAGATGCGTGAGCGTATCCATGCACGCTTGGTTGATTTTTATCAAGTAGTGCAATGGCTCAATAAGCTGCAAGCTGATACCCATACTCATCCAATTTTATACCCACAATTCAGTAGTATGAGCGCTATCCGTCCTAAGAACAGCGCCAAGAAGACAGAATCAAAGCAAGCTGAATCAAAACTTATCGATAATTCTAAAAATGTCAAAGCGATCAATAAAGTAAGCCCTGAGCAGAAGCAAGCGCGCCTGCAATGGCTAGAGACGCAAGCAAAGCTGGCAGGAACGGCTGATCTTGTGACAGACCCTATCAATAGCCATCTGATCGAATACCTATTGGATCATACGCAGGAGTATCCACTAGCCGATGCTATCAGGCGCTGCTCGTTGGTACTGACGACGTTAGATAAGCTGTTTGTTGGTACATTAGATAGTCTGTCACAAAAATGGCTGTCTGAGTATAGCGCGGAGACGGGATATCAGCAGGGCATGCAAATCAGCGATGACGAGCAGATGGTGATTGAGAGTATCATTCATGATGCTGTACGTGCGCATCATAGTTATATGTATTATCAGCAGCCTAAGATATATCAATTATTACAGCATACCAATCGTCTAACTACCCCTGCCGATCATCTAAGCGTGGCACAAAAGTCCCTGCAATTTATCTCAACGCCTATCGAGCCTGTTGATTTGGGCGAGTCAATAGACTTTACCGCTTACCAGCAAGCATTAGAGGATTTCAAAGACTATGATTTAACAGATATAAAGCCGTACTTTGATAAAGATTATCGTAAAGCGCAAGGCTTTACTGGTAACGCGGTACTTGGTACAAAGGTTGATAGGATTGTTCATATTCAAACCGCTATCCAGCAAAATGGTATGGCATTCTTTACTCATTTGGATGATGAAACCCAAAAGTTTTATGATGCCCTGCCTTATGCGTTTCTCAGTAAAGACGATGGCGGTAAAGGTTTTAATAAAGGCAAAGAGGTCGAGCGCCAAGCTTTTAACAATCTTAATAGCATTCAAGCTTTAAAAACGCTACATGATTATACTGCACAGATTGAGTTGTATCTCGACGGACTAATCGAAAACCTAAATCGAGATATTGCATTAAAGGTACGGCAAAAGTTACCTTCAGTCTTAGAAGAGCGCCGTGAGACGACCTTTGCTCTACAGATGGTGCGGCTAAATCAGGCGTTAACTGGTAAACAAGGGCAGCGGCTGGCATGTTATATTCGTCATCATTATCCCATTGCGCTGATTGATGAGTCGCAAGATATCAATGGTGAGCAGGCGCGTATGATTGAGCGCATTTATTTGTCTAAAATGACTGACAATAAAGATCCTAATGCGCAAGATAGAAGCCGTGGATTCTTATTATTGGTCGGTGACCCCAAGCAGGCGATTTATGGTTTCCGCGGTGGTGATGTGGCCAACTATAACGCTATGAAAGATCGGTTTGATGATAAGCATATCATGAGCTTGGATGTGAATCGACGTTCAAACGAGCGCTTAATCACGGCGCTGAACCACTGGTTTGGACGCTCAAAACCTGCTATCAACGAGGATGAGTCTGCAACTTTAGGCGTTGTCGATGAGCTCGCCCAGTTAGGTAAAGGTATTTATTATCAGCACATCACGGCGGTTAAAACTGGGTCACGCTTATCTTGGCAACACTCAACCACTGAACAAATTGTGAGTCTATCTTCTGAAACGGCTTCCATTGCATCAAATAGCCCAGTTAGTGTTATTCATCTGCCTTATGACAAAGAAGCCAAGCACAATGCTTGTGAGCTGACCGCCTTACATATTGCTGCACTTCTTGCCAGTCAGCAGACCATAGAAGGTCGAGCATTGAAGCCAAGTGATATCGGTGTATTGGGCCGTACCAAAAAAGATCTGAAGCAAGTCGAAGATATGCTCGCCAAACTTGGTGTACCGACATTAGAGACGGCGGAGAACAACGTCTTTGACACTCCTATAGCCGCTGATCTAGCAGCGTTACTAGAAGCGATGCTACGCCCGCATCGGCGCGACATTATCAACCGAGTATTAACCAGCCATTTTTATCAATTAAGTCTGAACGATGTGCAAGCTCTGATGCAAAGTGTGGATGACGACGGCGTAGATCAGCTAAGTGGTGAGCAAGTTATTGGGGCATCAGATGCAGACGGTGAACAAGCCGCACTCAAACGCCGTTATCAAGACTTCCAAAGCTACATCAAAGTAGCGGCTAGCCATTGGCAGCATAACGGTGTTTTATCTGCGCTGCATTATTTGTTTGGTCATAATCCAATGACCTATAGAACACAGAGTTTTACAGGGAGTCATTCTGAGGATAAAAGTATTTGGGTAGGCCTTGCAAACTTAGAGGAGGGCGCACGTCACCTGATGGATTTACGTCATCTGCTGGATATCTTAGCTCAATATGGGATGCATATTGGTGAGCATGAGATGCTGGCATGGTACAAAAAAAACATGAGTAGTAAACGAACACCAGAATGGGCGAAGCAGCAGCCCTTACCGACGGAATCAGGTGT
>JARIAA010000132.1 GCA_029264635.1 Psychrobacter sp.
TCGATAGCAGGGTTAATCGACTGTCCTGCGTCGTGTAAGATGTCACAACGCACAACTTGATACTCGCCAGTTAAAATATCTATTTCAACTTCAGAACAGGCAGCACCTAAAGCGAAATAAAAGAAAGGTCGACCCCACGCTTTAGAACGGTCGTAAAATATCTTTGGCGTTTTATAGTAACCAGTTGAAGATAGACTAACGCGGTGCTGATAAGCCAATTGCACCATTTCAGCAAAAGTGAAGTCTTCCTTGTCGCCAATATAAACATGATTGCGCTCAAAGCGTATGTTTTGTTGCGCTACATCAAAATACTCAGCAGCAAACTCAACGATACGTGCCTTAATAGTTAAACAAGCGTTTTGTGCGGCTTTACCGTTGATATCGGTGCCTGATGAAGCCGCAGTCGGTGAGGTATTGGGTACTTTATCGGTACGCGTTGCTGATACTTTTACGGTATCCAAATCCACGTCAAACTCATTGGCGACTATTTGAGCAATTTTGATAAATAGCCCTTGCCCCATCTCTGTCCCGCCGTGATTGAGATGGATGCTACCATCGGTATAAATATGTACCAAAGCACCCGCTTGATTGAGCGTCTGCACGGTGAATGAGATACCAAACTTTACAGGCGTTAGGGCAATGCCAATACGTTTGTCGCTACCTTCAGCTTCGGCTTGCTCATTGGCTTTTATCATCTGCTGGCGACGCTGTTCATAATCGCAGTCTTTTGCCAAGGTCTCCATAATCGTTGCCAAATCAAAATGCTCGATTGGCTGACCATAATGAGTACTTTGGCCGTTTTGATATAAATTATTCAAGCGCACTTGCAAAGGGTCTTTGCCTAAAGTATAGGCGATATGATCCATCATATATTCGGCAGTCATCAGACCTTGAGGCCCGCCAAAGCCGCGATAAGCCGTGTTCGATACCGTATGCGTTTTGCAGCGATGTCCTGCTACCTGCGCGGCTGGATAATGGTAAGCGTTATCACAATGGAACATGGCTCGATCGACGATAGCATCAGATAAGTCTGGTGCATAACCACATAAGCCAGCAAGCTGCATATCCACCCCAAGGATTTGCCCTGACTCGTCAACACCGACCTCATAACGGTTGGCAAATTCGTGGCGTTTACCGGTCACTACCATATCATCTTGACGATCCAAGCGCATACCGACAGGGACATTATGACGCTTGGCAACGATACCACACAAGCACGCCCATGCCGCAGCGTGGGTTTCTTTACCGCCAAAGCCGCCGCCCATTCTACGCACGACTGTATTAACCGCATGAAAAGGTAAATCCGTCACCTCAGCGACCAGCTGCTGCACTTCACTCGGATGCTGCGATGAGGTATAAACCTCAAGCCCGCCATCATCACAAGGCACGACATACGACACTTGACCTTCCAGATAAAAGTGCTCTTGTCCCAGCATATGAATATGACCTGCGATACACATAGGCGCATTTGCAAGTGCTGCTTCGGTATCACCGCGCTGCATAAAGTGGCTAGGACGTACAAACTGCTCCTGCTCTAACGCCTCGTCAATACTCAGTATTGCCACTAATGGCTCATATTCTATAACTGCTTTAAGCACCGCCTTTTTGGCGGCACGGTGAGTGGTTGCCACTACCAAAAACAGCGTCTGACCCACATACTCTGTGATCTCATCCACCATCAACGGCTCACCGTCAAACACTGCGCCAATATCCGTCTGAGCAGGTAAGTCTTTAAAACTTAAAACATCAATCACCCCGTCAGCCGCTCTAACAGCGCTGAGGTCCATACTGGTTACCCGAGCATGAGCGTGACTGCTTTTACCGACCGCCAGATGCAAAGTGCCTTGCGGCTTCAAGATATCATCCACATAGGTCGCCGTCCCCATGACGTGACTTATCGCACTATCATGCTTGGCGGAGGTGCCGATTTTGTTTTTAGGCGGACGTACGCGGCGAATACTGTCGCTGTCAAAAAGGCTAGAATGATGGCTCCTGAGGGTTCTCTCTTTGCTAATCTTGCAGCTGTTAATTGCTTACCACACTTAATGAGTAAACGCTGTGCCACATGCATGCGATACTCGCGGCTAGCTCGGACATCCGTTAAAGGTGAAACATCCTTTGCAAGCGCCTTTGCTGCTTTCTCAAAA
This sequence comes from Psychrobacter sp., assembly GCA_029264635.1. GTDB lineage: Bacteria > Pseudomonadota > Gammaproteobacteria > Pseudomonadales > Moraxellaceae > Psychrobacter. Next base: position 2,148 of record JARIAA010000132.1, read on the forward strand.
CTTGCCATATCAACAGGCATACCAATCAATGCTTGCTGACAATGCTTAGCTAATAAAGGAGTCGCTGCCATACCGCCTAGACCAATTTTTGCCTGTTTAATAGTAGCACCATCAGCTGATAAAACGAGGCTTGCTGCAAATAAACAAGCGGATATATCATCTTCATAACGTTTGCTAATTTTATGAATAAATAGGTGTTGATTATCTTGCATCAGCGGCATATGGATGGCGACAATATAACTACCAGCACGCAATTTAGTCTTTTTATAATCTATAAAAAATTCTGCTAAAGGTATTAGCTCGTCAACATAAGATGTTTTATTATGTTCATTGCTTTCATCCTTAGCACTGTCATCTTCGCCATTAACATCTCTATCGTTGGGGCTACAATGACGCAGATGAATACGCGTCTCTAACGCCAGTAAGATCGGTGGTAAATCACCAATTGGCGAGGCATTGTCAATATTACCGCCAAGCGTACCCATATTACGAATTTGTGGGGAAGCTGTTCTGGCAAATAATTTAGCAAATTCAGGATAGTATTGCTCAAGTATCGGCAGCATTTGCTGATAGGTCATGCCCGCCCCAAACGTCAATTCCTGTACTTCTGCTTTATTATCAATGGAATGATCTAATTCAGACAGCAGCTTTAAATCAGGCTTTGAGGCAGACTTTGAATCAGAAAGCGACCACGTTTTTAGCTAATCAATAGCCGACAGCTGAATAATCACTTCATGGTCAACTAAGTGCTGAGTAATGCTTAACCCTAAGTCCGTACCACCCGCCCAAATCGTTGCACTTGGATATACAGCTAATAGCTGATTAAGCTCATCCACTGTCTTTGGAATGAATAACTGACGCGACCCTTCACTCAGTGCAGGCTCAATAGTTGACGCTTGATTCGAAGTATTCAACGATGCAGTTTTAGGTAGTGAATTACTATTACTTGCCATCACATCCGTCGCTAAGCTTATGGTTAAATCTTTCGCGTTAGCCTCTCTTTGCTGACCAATTTTGCCCATCGTCAGTCCTGCTTCGATAATAGGGCGATAACCCGTACAGCGGCATAGATTTCCTGAAATTGAAGCGACAATCTCATCGTAGCTAAGTTCTGTATTACTGGCGTTTTGTAGTCGATTATTTTCGTACAAGCTTGCGAGCGACATCACAAAACCAGGGGTACAAAATCCACACTGTGAGCCATGACAGTCAACCATCGCCTGCTGTGCAGGATGTAATAGTGCGCGCTCTGGATGATGCGCTGGATTATGAGCGAGATAAGAGGCCGTCATTAGATGATGACCATCCATTAGTGACAGTAACGTAATGCAAGAGTTGAAGGTATAAAAGGAAGAGAGGTGATTAATATTATCTGTAGTATTGATAGGTAAACGCTGCGCCATGATCGTACAAGCACCGCAATCCCCACTACCGCAGCCCTCTTTGGTATCCGTTTGGCTAGCATGCAAACGTAGATACTCAAGCACCGTCGTATTCGGATTGAGGTGAGTTATTTCGTGGTGCTTGCCATTTAAATAAAAACTAA
>JARIAA010000225.1 GCA_029264635.1 Psychrobacter sp.
TGTTCGGGTGCTCGTATCACGGTTACCCTGCTAAACGCCATGGAACAGTCTGATACTGAGATTGGTCTAGCCACTATGTGTATCGGCCTCGGTCAAGGTATTACTACGGTTATTGAGCGTGTGTAAGATTTATTGCTTTCTAGTGATGAAATAGCTTTTTACGTTTAATAGCTAAGCCTCCAATTGTAACGATTGGGGGCTTTTTGGTGTATGTTGTTGGTTTTTCGACAATAGCTGATTATGAAAGTGTTATGCTTTAAGAACATATCTCAATACTAAATCATAAAAACAAGGAGTCAATTATGTCAGCTAATGAAACAACATCAACCCCTAAAAAAGTGGCGGTTATTACGGGTTCAGCAGTAGGATTAGGGAATTCTATTGCAACACGATTAGCCAATGACGGTTTCAAAATCGTATTGCATGATATTGATAAAGAAAATCTCAAACAAGCAGAAAAGAAACTTAGAGATTCTGGTTTTGAGGTTACTGCGGTAGTAGGCGATGTCTCAAGTCGGGATGATCAGTTTAACTTAGTAAAACAGGCGGTAGATAAGTTCGGTCAGATAGATGTCTTCGTTAATAACGCTGGCGTCGAGTCGGTAGCACCTTTTCTAGATATTGAAGAGTCTGAAATCGATAAACTATTCAATGTTAATATAAAAGGAGTCATCTTCGGTACGCAAGCGGCTGCTGAGCAGATGAAGCAGCAAGATGGTGTCGGCAAGATCATAAATGCTTGTAGTATTGCCGGTCATGAGTCCTATGAGATGTTGAGTCTGTACTGCGCTACTAAATTTGCGGTACGCTCTTTTACTTACGCCACTGCGAAAGAGTTGGCTGAGTATGATATTCGAGTCAATGCTTATTGCCCAGGAGTCGCTGATACGCCGATGTGGGAGCGCATCGATCAAGCGTTCGTTGATCATAAAGGCTATGAGCCAAAGCAGGCATGGAACGAGTTTACAGGTGGAATCTTAGTAGGTCGTCCTCAGCAGCCTGAAGATGTCGCAAACTTAGTTTCATTTTTAGCATCGAAGGATGCAGACTATATCACCGGACAAACGATTCTTACTGATGGCGGTATGGTGTTCAGATAAGGTTAGACGTTAACTTAAGATAACGAAAATATATAGACTTAAATTGAAAAACAAAGGTTTTACATTAATTGTAGAGCCTTTTTCTTTTATTAAGAGAGCTTATCTCATTGACGCCTTCATTAAACTGTGACTAAATAAGAGAGCTTATATAAAAAATTTACAAAGTATAAATTCACAACACAGCAGTCTATAGCGCGCCGCTGCAAGCGTACAAGGAGTGTACTTACCATGCCCACTATGATTACCGATCGCACTTATCGCATCGCTCGTGAAAACACACAAGCCATGCTAATCGATGTACAAGAGCGTTTAACGCCGCATATTTATGATCATGAAAATATCGTCAAAAAGATAGCGATATTAATTAAAGGTCTGCAAGCACTAGATATACCTATTATGTTGAATGAGCAGTACAAAAAAGGTCTTGGCGATACGCTGCCAGAGATTTTTGAGCTGTTAGAAGGGGATAATGCCAAGAGTTTTGAGAAAGTAACCTTTAGCGCTTGTGATAATGACGATTCATGGCATTATCTTGCTCAGCAAAACCGTGGCATCGTGTTACTGTTCGGGACTGAAACCCATGTTTGTGTGATGCAGACGGCGCTGGACTTACTGGATAATGGCATGCAACCGGTGATCGTCGGTGATGCGGTAGGGTCGCGCTTCCCCTACGATAAAAAGCAAGCTATACGGCGAATTCGCCGTGCAGGCGGGGTTATTACCACTGTTGAGACTATCTTATTTGAGCTATGTCGCACCAGTCAAGACCCTGTATTTAAGACCATTAGCAATCTCATTAAGTAGCAGTTGCTAGAGTACTGATTAAAGTGCTATTTGCTTTAAAACAGATTAATAAAAGGTAGAAGACATGACTTGGGTAAAGCAGTACGGTTTAAAACCACTTTTGGCAGTTGTATTATCGATAATGATGATACCGCTCGTTATTGCTGCTGCGCCTATAAGTAGTGGTGATAAGCTGGCAACAGATGCCAAAAAGCAGATAGGGGTCACGGTTAACTATGACCCTGCTTATCGTAAAATGGATTTTCCACGTGGCGATGTGCCGATAGATACGGGAGTCTGCTCTGATGTCGTTGTCCGCGCCTACCGTTTACAAAATATAGATTTGCAGCAGCTGATCAATCACGACATGAAAGCGAATTGGTCAGCATATCCAAAGACTTGGGGGCTAAAATCAACGGATAAAAATATCGATCATCGCCGTGTACCCAATCTTGAGGTATTCTTTGAGCGTCATGGAAAGTCGCTTTCATTGACTGATAAAGACAGCTTTCAGGCAGGCGATATTGTGACATGGCGACTTCCAAATGGTAATCTGCCGCATATCGGTATTGTCTCAGACAAAATGGCAGCTGATGGGACGCCGCTGATTATTCATAATATTGGGCAGGGTACTACAGAAGAAAACATCCTCTTTACTTATCCTATCCATAAGCATTTTCGTTATTGATGCTTTGGTTTTGTTTTGGTAAAAATTAAAATTACGGTTAATGTTAAGAAAAATAAAGCCCAGTTAATAGCTATATTCGCTACTATCAACTGGGTTTTTCAACCGTACATTTATACCGTGTTAGAATGCGCTAAACCTAGCAACTGACCCATTTGTACGGTGGTATTGGCTATCATATGATCTTGCCAGTCCGCTTTTGCCTTTTTCGGTAATACGACAATAGCGGTTGAGCCAAGATAAAAGCGCCCAAGCTCATCACCTTGCTGCAAGTGAATATTGTGCGCTGCTTCTTGAATATCATCAGTACGCGTAATTTGTCCAGTCGCGACTGACTCAATACCAGCAACGATCATTGCACCGACCATGACGACCGCCGCTTTGCCATATTCTGTATCAAATAGACATACCAAGCGCTCATTGCGGGCAAATAAGTCAGGAATATTGGCAGCCGTAGTCGTATTAACCGAAAATAATGTACCTGGAACATAACGCGTCTGGATGAGTGTCCCAGCAAACGGCATGTGCACGCGATGATAGTTGCTAGGTGCTAGATAAACGGTGGCAAAGCTGCCATCAGCGAAGTAGCGTCCATCTTCGCTATCAGCAAGGAGCTGTCCAATATCGTAGTAGCGACCTTTCGCTTGTAGTACTTTGTGGTCTTTTATCTGACCCAGTTGTGAGATTATGCCATCAGCGGGGCTAACGATACCGTGTTTGGTCGCGTCGATTTGGCGAGCGTCGTCTTTCAGCTCGCGTGTAAAGAAGTCATTGAAACTCTCGTAAGCGTTGAGGCTTTGGCGTTCATATTCATCAAGCTTTACATTATAAGCCTTCGAGAAGCTACGAATAAAAGCACGTTTGACTAAAGGATGACGGCTGGCGGCTAAACGTCCAGCGACTTTACTAAGCTTTTGCTGCGGTACAAACTGCTGAATGGTGGTGAATAACGTCATAAAAGATTACCGAGATAGTGATTAAAAAAGAGAATTGGATTAAAGAATACTGATTAATGTCTATATTTTATCATGCTCAGCCTACCATCGTATGACGTTAATTGTTTAAGGAGGTAATCAATGAAAGCACTTATTCAGCGGGTCAGTCGAGCCACGGTCACCGTGGATGAACGCTGCGTAGGATTAATTAGGCATGGGGTACTGGCCTATATTGGTTTGGGGCATGACGATAATTTGCAGAGCGCCCAGCGAATGATGGATAAAATCCTTGGTTATCGTATTTTTGAAAATCAGGATGATCCTGCCAAACAAGGCAAGCTGGATCTAAACGTGCAGCAAGTAAGCGGCGGATTGCTGTTGGTGCCACAGTTTACTTTGATGGCAAAGACCGATAAGGGGCGCCGCCCTGACTTTGGTGGCGCTATGCGTCCTGATATGGCGCAAGCCCTTTTTGATGAATTGGTGAGCTACGCGCGAACCCAGCATCCAGATGTGGCCGCAGGTGAGTTTGGTGCTGACATGCAAGTTGAGAGTATCAATGATGGACCACTCAATTTTGTATTAGACGTTTAATGGTAAGTGGTACTACTTAGACTTTTGCAAAAGCGGGTAGGGATTGACGGCGCTACCATTGATATAGATGCCATAGTGCACATGGGGCGGCGTTCCTTTGGCGTTACCGCTGTCGCCAACATAGCCGATAATATCACCGCTATTTACCCAATCATTGGGAGAGATATCAGCATAGTCATCCAAATGAGCATAGTAATGTCCTGCGCCCCCAGGTCCAACGATTACCACTACGCGCCCGCCTAAGGTATCTTCACCTACTTTACTGACGATGCCTTGCGTCGTTGCCTGTATCGGCGTGCCGCGCTTTGCAAAGATATCTATCCCTTCATGACTGCGACCTTGACTACGAGCGCCGCCCCAAGTATCGGCTAAGTGCTGCCCGGGTAATGGACTGGGTAAGCTGTTTTGTGTCGGCAGTTCTTGCTGCATTAAGCTTAGCTGTTGCCATTTAGCGACTACAAACGACTGAGTTTGTTGGCTAATACTTGGTAGCAGTTTGTCAAATACAAACAATAGCATCAGCAGTACAGCAGCTTTGATTAATATGCTGAGCATACGGCTTAGAAATGCTGGTGTTGGTGGTCGATTATTGGTATTGGGTGACATTGATATCTCTTAATTTTTATATTGCTGGCATAATGATTATATTGGTCTTGTCTTTTGAGCTTTGTATAGCATTGTTATCGCTATTTTTTATCCCCATAAATACATAGACGGATATAGCCAGTTCAAAATCATGTTCTGCTCTATTAATGATTAGTTTTTATTCTTTATGACTACCTTTGCGACTGCCTTTTTATGACTGATGCTTTTAACCCTGCTGACACCGCGCTTGTGATCGATACCGAAACCGATCAGGGCCGTGATCCAAGACCGATTCAAGTAGCGACTATTAATGTAGCCACGGGTTTTGAATGGATGAAATACTTTAACAGCGGGCGCACGATATCGCCTGTTGTGATTAAAATTCATGGTATCACTGATGATGATGTCGCAGGTCTTGAGCGGTTTAATTTGGCAGAATTTCAATTGCCAACGTATTTGATTGGTCACAACGTCCGTTTTGATTGGCGAGTCATTGGTAGTCCTTCTGCCAAGCTGATTTGTACGGTGCGGCTGGCACGCGTCGCCTTCCCAGAATGGAGCGCCTATGGTCAGTCCAAATGCATTGAGCAATTATTGGGCAAAAAAGAGGCGAGCAAGATGACGATTGCAGCTCATGACGCGCTGGGCGACGCGCGCATGTGCTACTTGCTCTATCAGGCATGCTGCGAGCGCTTAGAGATTGCGCCGACTGACTTTGCAGCGGCTCACGCTATCGCTAATAAAGCCAATCCTGTGAGCAAGATGCCGTTTGGAAAGCACAAAGGCAAGCTCATTAAAGAGGTGCCCATTGACTATGTGAGATGGATGCTGGGTAACATCCATAACCTACAGCCGACGCTTTATTCTGCTTTAACCAAGCGGGTCAAGGCAGATGAAGCAAAAAATGTGAAAAACTAAACTGATTGCTGCTGATTCAACCAATCTACTGCCATTTGCCACAGCTCAGGCGCTTTAGCATGAGTTTTGCTACTAAAATAGCGCATATGACCGATATGGCTTAATCCAAAGTCTTTCGGATCTAAAAAGTGTTTTTCGATAGGCATGGTAGTAAAGACGCGAATCATATCATCTATGTTTTTGCTATTAGCAATCTCGTCATCGCTAAAACCAAGCCACAAAGATGGCGCGGCAATATCACCATAAAAGTGGGTGTGCACACTTTTGCCAAAGGCTGTCTTGATATAGCCTGCGCCATTGCACCACTCACGCCACTGCCTAGCCACGCCGCGCGGCAGCGGCTCGCCCATACCGATTTTATCTGATGGAGTGTAACCCAAGGTCAAGTTAGTAAGTGGAATGAAAGCGTCCATAAAACCCATCGCTTTGAGTTTATATGGCATATCCATATTTTTGATGCGACCTGATGAGCAGGCAACGTTAAATACAGATGTGATAGTCTGATAATTCGGCATTAGACCAATCAGCTGGCCGCCTGCACTATGACCAATTAGGTGATAAGAGGCACCGTCAAACTCATCTTGCAGGGCGTCAAGCACGGCTGGCATGTCATGACGTCCCCAGCTTATCAAGGAGGCGTCACATTTTGCCAAGTCGCCTGTTAGCGACTCACCAATTCCTTCATTATCAAAGGTCAGTACCCCAAAGCCTTGCTCTGCTAAAAAAGTCGCAAAATTATGATAAAACTGACGCTTGATACCTGTGGCAGGCGCTATCATCACTGCTATTTTTGCAGATGCTTTAGGACGATAAGCAGTTGCTGCGAGCGCTTGATTGCGATCGGTCATGATGGTGAGAGCATAAGTCTCTACATTGGTAGCAGTGTTAACGGGCGCATCGATATGCTTACTACTAACGGTACCGACAGTGTTATCTTGCCAAGTTGCAGGGGATGGCGCATAGTTATTGTGCATTGTTAAACCTTAGAGGATTTGTCATCTTGTTGACGAATAAACATGATGAGTTAGTGACATATTACTGGCGTTAATGAGTTTATAAGCCCTTAAAAAATGTAGTAATTGCGTACCGATAAAGCGTTACGGACACGCAATAGCACGGCTTATGTTAAGATAAATACTGCAAAGAAGTATTGAAAAAAGACCTCTAGTCTTTGATACCTTGACTGCCTGTAGGTTATTTACCACTGAGCCTGCATCTTACAGACGTAAGACTCAGCTCTGTTTATTATGCGCAATTACCATACTGCTGGCAATACTGTCTGTATGAATGGTACATAGGATAAAAAACGTGAACAGACTAAGCCAAGCAGTAAGTTTACTATTGTTTAATCAAAGAAGCATGGTTTAATCTAAAAAACCATTTAACAAACGTTAAAAAATACTGAAGACAATAAACTAAGAAAAATCAGGGGCGTTTTATGCAAATGAAAATCAACAATCACACTTATGAAGTCTTAACCAGTCAAGATATTGCTCATATCGAAAAAGCGATCGATAAATCAGCCCTTGCTATGCCTCTTGTCGCCGTCTATTGTGGTTCGCGCCTGGGTAATGATGGAGTGTATGAACAAGCAGCACGCGAGCTTGGACGTGCTTTAGCAAAAAATGGTTTGGGTTTGGTTTATGGCGGTGCGAGTATCGGGCTGATGGGCGCAGTAGCAGACGAGGTTATAAAAGGCGGGGCGCAAGCCATTGGCGTGATTCCAACCTTTATGCTCAAGCATGAGATTGCCCATCATGAGCTGACTCGTCTACATCTGACCGATACCATGCACACCCGTAAAACCGTCATGGCAGAGTATGCTGACGCTTTTATTACTTTACCAGGTGGCCTTGGCACTCTTGAAGAGATTATGGAGATCGCCACATGGCGTCAGTTGTATCAACATGAAAAACCGATGATCATCTTAAATATCAATGGATTTTATGACTGTTTAATTGAGCATTTAAAGTACACAGCTGAACAGGGCTTTATGAAGCAAGAGGATCTCGATCGTCTGGTCATTTGCAATACGATTAGTGAAGCTATTGATTTATTACAGGTGATTGTAACGATCGATGATGAAGTGGACACAGAAAAAATGGCGGGTAGCAAGAGCAAAGCGCTGCAGAATTAATCTATCAAACGCTGTGACATGAATGGCTATCATATAAAAAAGGGAGTAGATGGCTATGGCTATCTACTCCCTTTTCATGATCTCTTTTACCGCCTGATTATTACCAGACAACCTATATTTTAACTGCTGGAAACTCTTTTGACATCGCCTCGCAAATACTATGATTCACCCCAGCCATCGCGACAGGAAAGCCGCGTTCTTCAGCTAGTAAGCGCGCCACTTCGTTGATACTTGCGCTATCGTTATTTTTTAGGTAAGACCATTCGTGGTTATAGCGGCTAAGGTTTACGTCCGTTTCTTTGTCGACCAATCCAAGCTCTGCCAACTCATCAACAATTTGATCAGCGGCTATTAGGGTTGATGAGGCTTTGACATTTTCTGCTCGCGCATAGCGTATATTTGAGTACAAGCTTACATCGGCTACGCGCAAGGTATCATCTTGCCCCGGGATTTGTTGTCCGCCATATAAGGCATTGCCGATGGTACGTGCACTATGAAACGTTGGCACAAATTCAGCGATGTATTCAATCGCCTGCTGGCTACGCGCTTGGAGCGGCGCTTTATCCCAGCCGTCTTCAATATAATGTACGTATTGTTTTGGCAGTTTAGGCTGCGCGCTGCTCTTATTAGAGGCGACCAGACCATCATTAAACAAGGTAATGGCTTTGCTCATCCCGTGTATCTGAAAATAGCCATCTGGATAAGGCGTAAGCTGCGCCATGCCCTCAGGCGTGCCACGACTGCCATAGACAATAATCTCTGGCATTTGACCACCTGCATCATCCCAATGTGTAATATAAGAAGATTTAAACTCAACCATGCGCGTGACTTTAACGCCAACCATATCATCGATTACGCCGGTACGAAAGCCGCAAGCGTTAACCAGATAATCGACCTCGATAGATTCATTTTCAGGGCTGCCAGCTTGCTGATAGTCGATACGCCATTTAGTGACATGATGGTCAGCGTTTGAACAGTTTTCACAATCGACAGGCATCACTTGCTTGATTTGCGTATTTGTAAAGACATGCGCATGATTATAGTTGGCTAACGCCAATTGCGCTGAAGCGGCTAAACGAAAAATATTCCAGCCATATTCTTGTACGACAATCAGCGGAAATTTAACTTTGTTTAAATCCAAATACTTGGCAACTGGTATCATCCATTCATCAACGCTACGCGGTACTGCAACTTTCTTACGCTCAGACAGCTCAAGTAGTTGCTTATGACTATAAAGCTGATAATAATTTTCAGGTTCGCCCAATACTTTGTTATTGGCATCTTTGGCAATAAGGTCACGATAAGCGTCTGTCAAGATATCAAGACGCGGGAGCAAATCTGCTGGCAATCCTCCATCGCGCGTCGGCACGGCAAAGACAGTAGGTCTTACATCGATGGTATAAGGATAAATGCGCAAAATATCGATGCATTGCTCAAGAAGCGCAACGCAGTCTTCATCAGGGATTTCACGATATAGATTGCCACCAGCATGCAAATGACACATGGGTGGACCATCGATAAGGGAGGACTTTTTTTCAAATAGGTAAGTTTCAAGCCCTAGAGCAGCAAGACGAATAGCAATGGTTGCACCAGCAGTACCGCCACCAAGAATGCCCACGCGTTTATTAGAATAGTTATCTGAGGTATTTTGCTGAATAGCGTGATTGTTGATAAAGTTTTGGGTCATTGTCGTTGTCATATCCTTAATGGCAGCCGCATAAAATCATGCTTTGTTTATGCTTTGAGTATTTATAATCGTATTATGTCCCTTGATATGCGTGCGTATGTCGTCAAGTTCAACATTCATATGAAGCCGTCGTAGTCATACTTTAATCTATATTTTATTGTGTGATGACTGTTCATGATTGAATAGAGTATTTTAAGAAATACTACGCTTGGTAAGATGGCAAATACGTAATAAGTTGCATGAGTTTTGTCAATGAGTAGTCGATACTCTGCTATTTTTAGCCCAGTTAGATACCTATTGTTTCATTAAAGATATGCTCTAGTCGGAACATAAATAGATTTCGCTAAATACAAGGTATTAAACAAACGCTCTTAAGTGCTTGAAACGTCAAATTCATAGGTTTTTGTAAACTTATACCCTGAAGAAATGACTTATCTGGGGCATATGCTATATTAAAACTGTTCTATAGTACTCTTAAGCCTAGCTTATATGACACATCTAAAAGAGAGAGCCATCATATAGATATAGGTCAACGACATGTGATTCTCATAACAAGGAAGTGATTATGAAACGTATACTTATGTTATCCGCCTTAACAGGCGTCTTAACTCTGACAGGTTGCTCAACCATAGATAATATGTTTGGTACCAATATGTCAGGTATGAATGAGGCCAAAGCAGTGACTGGCAATATGGCCCCAGTGACCAGTAGAAATGGGATGTTGGTTGACGCAACCAACTATATGACGTTGTATACTTTTGATAAAGATATGGCAAATAAATCAAACTGTACGGGCGAATGCTTGGCAGCTTGGCCTGCCCTAACGGCCACTAGTGCTGCTAAAACCTCTGGTCAATTCTCTACTTTTAAACGTGATGATGGCAGTTATCAGTGGGCAGTAAATAACAAACCTCTCTACTTTTTCGTCAAAGATACAAAAGCGGGTGATAAAAATGGCGACAATGTGAAAGGTGTTTGGCATATCGTGCCGACCAAATAAGATATTGTTCCTATCAAATAAAATAATGTCATTTTAAAATCAAAAATCAGTCAGGATGATGGCTGATTTTTTAGGGTGTAATTTAGCAGACCTTTGATCAACGCTCATGATAATACGTATTACGAGTACCACAGTGACTCTCAATACCGCTGCCGTTTTAATGAGAACTTACTCTGTAGGCGACTTGCATCAAACGCTAAAAACCGTTAAAATCGCGGTTTGAATTTCCCGCTGTGGAAGGCTAAGAGAGCAGAGGTGTGGTGTTGGGTGCTGGAATAAGCCAGTGATGCAGCTGCCAGACTTTTAAATGTGCTTAGTGCCTCAGTTACGTATGTGATGGTTTGACAAATAGTCAATCGTATCGATCATACATCGGACATAGAGAGTTTATTATGCGTAAAGATATCCATCCTAATTATCAAGAAGTGTTATTCCACGATACTAACGCTGACGTGTTTTTCTTAACGCGCTCGACGGTTAGTACCAAAGCCACTCGTGAATACGAAGGCGTTGAGTACCCATACTACCCACTTGATATCTCAAGTGCGTCGCATCCATTCTATACAGGCGAGCAACGTAAAACGTCTACTGAAGGCCGTGTTGCAAGCTTCAACAAACGCTTTGGTGCGTTTGGTGGTCGTAATAAGAAAGCTGCTGATTCTGCTGAGTAATTTGCGCTTATTGCGTCAACTTATTTTGCTAAGCAAAAAAACCGCTGATCATTCAGCGGTTTTTTTTACATTTTTTAAGCATATTCAAGTCGATTATCGGTTAAAGGCTTCTAATTGCTATGTTTATCAAGCTGAGAATCAAGTAATTGCACAATCAGCTCTGCCAATTGCTGTGCCCAATAGCCATAAGTTAGGCTGCTGGGATGAAAACCATCGCTTGCAAACATAGCGCCACTATCGATAATGGTACCATCAGCATGTTTCTCTGCCATTTGCGCAAAGTCTGCTGCCATATAATGCACACCACGATGCTCTGCACAAACTTGCTTTAATACCTTATCAAGCTTCGTTGCCTTTGCACCAATAAAGCTATTTAGCGGGGCCGGTAGCGCAGGCATTTGCGCCATCGGTGGTAGGCTTGAAAATATCAGTGTGCTTACACCAAATTTACGCTGAGCAATGGTAATAATCTGTTCAAGCTGCTGTTGCCACTTTGAGGCAGAGACGTTGGCGGTCGTATCATTAACGCCGACACTCAAAACCATAATATCTACTGGCTGTCTGCGAGTAGGTAAGACATACAATCGACGTAAAATATCAAAACTGGTATGTCCCGTTGTCGCCTGTAATGACCAGCTAAGCGCATCAAACTGAGCGTTAATGAGCGGTTGCTGCTGCAAGGCGGGTATCAACTTGCCGGTAAGTGCTTCTTGCTGCGTCAGACTACCGACACCCGCTGCTGCAGAATCACCAACGATCATGATACTTAGTGTTTTTGCAGTCTTACTTGCCCGCCTTTCGGCAGTATCGCGCAATTGGATATGACCCTGTCTTGCGCCTGCTGGTTCAGGAAGACGCACCGTATCACGTTTGACTTTGCGGCCTTGATATAAGTAAACAGGAGCAAGTAATACATCCTTGGCAATGGCTGATATTTTAAGAGGCGTTACCATCCTGCGCGCTCCCGTATGGTCGTAAGATTGTCTTCTATGAGCAGTTTACCATCGACATAGACATCACGTAGCAGACTGTCTGTATCAGGGTTCACATCATCGGATTTTACCGTATGTATCTTTCCATCATTATCTTTTATCAGTGCTAAGCGACCCTTTTTGGAGCGTTTAGAGTGGCTAGTGACTGGATCTTTATAAATGTCTTTCCACACGCCATCAATACAAATAGCGCTGGCTTTCATTGCCCAGTTCATCGTATCGCGGTTGACTTGTTGCAACAGACCACCGCCCATTCCAAAAGTAATATTCTCTGCACTAAAACCTGCTTTCATGACGACATCAATGATTTTACTTAAGCTTTGCGGACTGATGCCGTCACCTTGAATGATACGTACGTAATCAGGCAAGACTTTATAGCCTTTACGGTTCAAAGTTGTACCAAACTTGACTGCCAAACGCTCTAACGCCTCACGTACGACTTTGGTTGGCTCGCCACTGTCTGGTCGAATGACTAAGGTGCCGCCCATATTTTTGACATCCTCTTTTAACGCATCGCCCCAAATATTATCAATGGCATTCCATAAGTCATAGCTATCTGACACCACGGAAAAGGCTTTATCTTTGCCACCAAACTGTTCAATCATATTGGCAAAAGCCGCCGTCTCTCCATCGCGGCCCCACGCAGTCATAGTGCTGTGTTCAGCAGCCGGAATAGAAAACGCTGGCATATCATTGCCCATTTGATACCAACGGCTGGCAGCAACCAACGCCGCCATGGAGTCTGTACCAGCGAAATTAACTAAATGCGCTAAGCTACCGAGTGCTACCGACTCGTGACTAGAAGCCCCGCGTGAGCCAAAATCATGCAAACGGAAAATGAGCGATTCTGAATGGTCAGCAGACGTCTCTAATGCATGGCGGATGACCCCTTTGCAGTAATGTGACACACTTGCGACAGTAGAGGGGTACCAAATGGCGCGCAGCAAGGCCGTTTCGATATAGCTTGGCAACCAATAAAACTCAGGGTCAGTATTGGTGATTTGGCAAACGACGTTGGATACTGGCACGATGCTGCCCTCAGACACCGCCTGAATACGTAGAGGCAAATAACCGCCATGTTTATCGACTAGACGCTCCCAGCCTGCACGATTAAATGTCAGACCGTGAGCATGAATCACGGTTTCAGCTTCATCGATATCTTGATAAGTAATAGGGGTGCTTAAGTATTCTTTAATAAAGGCTTGCAAGCCAAAAAACACCACATCATAGTCGCCGCCACGGGCTTCGATATAGCTGGATAGATACTCACTGCCAGCTGGATATTGCACCCAATGCGACGTTTTATAACTGTCGCTATTGAGAATAAGATTGTTTAAATTGCTGGTATACATCACAGAACTCCTCTGCTTTAATGGTCGCAGCTGCTTTTTGAATGACAGTTGCGATGGTGAGCCCTTGCCGTCTATCGGCTTAGGTAGTAAAAACTTTCTATAAAATTTATTAAAAAGCTAACAAAAGTATATAGAATTTTGTTATTAAAAATTTATACATAATGAACTAAGCGGTCAACTAAATGAGCTGTTACAACCCAACCATCTTGGTGATGATCGCATAGTGGTCTTCAAACATCATGGTAGCGTCAAGCTCAGCCAGAGGTAACCAAAACGCTTGAGCAGCATCGTCGCCACCTTTCACCTTTGGCAGACCTTTGGCGTCGTTCTTGAGCTGAAAGTAAAATGCTTGGGTAAGCGTGCGTCCGCGTGCGGAGCGGTAGGGGTCATCAAAAGTATGCTGGCTGTGACAAGAGCCGCGCAGCACGGGCTCAGGGACTTTTAGCCGAGTCTCTTCACGTAGCTCACGGATGCAGGCGTCAAATAAGGTCTCTTTTGGATTTAGGAATCCGCCTGGCAATGCCCAGAGTCCTCGTCCTGGCATGCTACGGCGCTCTACTAACAATATGTGCCCTGATTGTACAACCAAAGCATCAGCAGTCATAAATGTCGGTGGGTAAGGAGCCGACTCCCATTGTTTTTTATACTTATCAATAAAGCCTGCTTCTTCATGTAGCTGCTGATAGTGGCTCGTTTTCTTAAATTCGTTTAATACCTTACGCGTAGATTCGGGCGTGCGCTCAGGGGTAGGCGTTGCGCCCATCAAGTAGCTGTCGCGGATGGGTGTGGCCGATAAGTTATGATAATTTGGCACCGAGACCGATGCCCAATGAGGAAACAGCGATAAGTAATAAGAAGAGCTGTCTTTTGAGTGACCGATTAGACCGATATCAGCGTTTAGATCACCAGTGACAGATTTTATGCCCGCTTGGACATACTGTAACCAGCGCGTGTCATTATAAAGTGCATCATCTAAGCCTACGCAGTGAATGCGGGCGGCCTCATCTGCTGAATAAGCACCTTGAATCATGGCGGCACGCTCAGCGACACTGAACGGATTGCGCAAACTACGCGGCAAATTCGCCGAACCGATGAGCATAATCACTTCATCAGCACGTTTTAACGCTTCATCAATGACCGCTTTATGCCCATTATGAAAGGGCTGAAAGCGACCGATAAATACCAGATAACGGTAATGCTTATTCTCTTGCTTATCTGAATGTTGCTCTGCTAATTCACTCATAGACGCCAACTTCCTACTACTTATTTTTTGGGTAAAAATAATTTAATGACGCTAATACAGACACAAGCGATTAGCCGCTGACAAGTACAAAGATGTTTAGTGGTGTGTAATGACCGATGCTGGCACATTTTAGTGCTTTTTTTAACCCATTGGTTTTGTTGTACGCTAAATACTAATTTTAAGAGTTATACAAAAAAACCCTCCTAAACAATTAGAAGGGTTTCACTAAACAATGAGATATTTAGCCGTTATGAAGATCTACAGCGACTCAATTTTCTCTAAACCTTGCTGTTCAATCACAGCAGTTAAGCCTTCATCAGACTCAATACGTTTGATAAAGGGGCTTAGATTATTGTATTTTGATAAGTCAATCTCAAACTTCTTTGCCCACGTCAAGGTAACGTAAAGATAAATATCGGCAGTAGTCTTAGTACCCGTCAGATAATCTTGTTTACCCAGTTGCTCATTAGGCAGTCTTAACAGATCAGCGATTTTTTCTTTTGCTTTAGTTTTTAGTTCTTCTTGGGCTGATTCATCTTCGATAAACCCATCAGGACCAAATAATGGCGCAAACGCTTTATGCAGATCAGCATTCAAAAACGCTAGCCAATGCATAATTTGTGCTTGTTCGGCAGGTGATTTATCTGCGCCAAAAATATCAGCATCAGGATAACTGGCATCAATATAGACTTGAGTAGCGATGTTTTGGGTAACAGTCGTATCACCATCAACGATAGCTGGTACCGCACCTTGCGGATTGATTTTTAAATATTCCTCTGATTTGACAGAATCATGATCTAACAGCTCAAGCTCATAATCAGCGCCTGTCCACTCAAGGGCGGTATGCGGAACGACTGCACAAGTACCTGGAATTACATATAACTTCATAACATACTCCTTTATCATTATTTATTTATCTATCATGTTTTATTGACGTTATAAAGTTTAACTAATCATAGGAGTTTATTGGGTTATCTTATGTGAAGTTAATTTGAATAGATGTAAAGTCATTTTGCATGTCTATTAATCCACGCTGCAACCGTTGGCCACACCTCTTTAGCTGCATTACGACTCATCATAATACGGCTGTGGGTATAATCATCCAAGTCTCCATGGCTAACCGAGTATTCACGAAATACATTATCAAAATTGTCAAAGGCGTCAAAAAACGATCTACAGCCATCGGTTGGCGAGATAAAGTCATCACCTTTGGCACTAATGGCATAAATGGGCGTCGTAATCTTCGGCATGTACTGACGGTAATCAAAGCTTTCGTCGTAACGAAGATGGGGGTTTTTTTGATAAATAGCGTCTTGATGCGCGACGCTACTTTTAAAATTCTTATTTAAATTCCAATCAAACCACTGGGTCATCGTGTAATAACTTTCGT
The DNA here is from genome assembly GCA_029264635.1 of Psychrobacter sp. Lineage (GTDB taxonomy): Bacteria > Pseudomonadota > Gammaproteobacteria > Pseudomonadales > Moraxellaceae > Psychrobacter. The sequence continues at coordinate 16,073 of JARIAA010000225.1, forward strand.
TAATAGGCCCCATTTTAAGTTTCTTTGCCGGGATGTAACCAAATAGGCGCGTGAATAATTTGGCAGCGACTATCTTATTGTGATTTTTGCGGTTTATAATCGCGCCGAATGCTTGGCAGGCAAACATAGTGATACTATTTAGCTGGGCGATGTAACGTGGGTTTTGAACTAAGAACATGGTCAAACCAATGCCGCCACCGCTATGGGTAACGCAGTGCAAGTTATCCAACGCCAATTCATTCAATAAATGCTCAAAAGTGGCTGCAAAATCATAAGTGGCTACCGTCTCAAAGTTAAATTTATGTTTTGGTACTGAGCTGTGCCCATGCCCACGCCACTCCATAATATAGCAGTGATGACCAAGGCCGGCTAAATACTCTGCCATTTTTAAGCAGGTGTGTTTGTCCGAAAATGTGCCATGGGTGAATAGTATGTTTTGTATTTTCGCCTGAGAGCTATCAGCTGCAATTGTACGTACTGTGTCATCAATAATCTTCCAAACCGCGATTTGCTCATCATCTTTTGTGCTCACTAGGCTTAGCGTTTCTGTCATCATAAAAATGGTCTCGTTCAAGTTTATTATTATAAGTAAGTAGGTTTTTCATCAGTCAAAAATAGAAGGATGGTAATGCTTGAGAATTAACGTTACCGTCTTAATATACTTACTAATAGATACCGTATTTGCACTAGAATAGCTTCATAGCATTTATGTTCTCGATCTGACTATTAAAAAAACCAATAGTAGCCATTTATGACAGTTGAAGTTAAATCACAGTAGCGCAGTCGGAATTATCGCTTGAGTGCGATATAATACTGGTTATAACTTCTGAAATCGCAGTCAAACCAAGGTAATATAGCCATACACTGTGATGATAGTCTGCCCATTTTCCAACATTCACGACACTAAAGCCACGACTGTTATCGCATTTGTGTCATAACGCATAGGAAATATTATGAGTGAGTACAACCAAACTGATAGTTTAGACCCGTCTGCCGACTTTGAGTCCGCATTAGATACTGAGCAAACTGAGATTAAAAGTAATATTACCATTACTGAATCAGCGCAAGGTTACTTGGCCGATTTGTTATCAAAACAAGATACTGATGGTATTGGCGTACGTATCTTCGTCGAGCATCCAGGTACGCCGCGCGCTGAATGCTGTATGGCATATAACCAGCCAGGCGAAGAGGACAACGCTGATCTGCGTTTTGACTATGAGAATTTTTCTGCTTTTATTGAGGCGTCGTCCGTCCCTTATTTAGAGGATGCGGTCATTGATTATAATAAAGATCGTTTTGGTGGTCAGCTTACCTTTCGTGCGCCGAACTCGAAAGTACCGAAAGTCGGGGCGGATGCCAGTGTTGAAGAGCGCATCAATTACATCTTGCAGTCGGAGATTAACCCTGGTCTAGCAGCTCACGGCGGCATGGTGGATTTGCTAGAGCTGATTGACGAAGAGGGCGTTGGCCTAACCGCTGTATTAAAATTCGGTGGTGGTTGCCAAGGTTGTTCAGCCGTTGATATGACGCTGCGTCAAGGGGTTGAAGTACAGCTTAAGCAGCAAATCCCAGAGCTGACCCAAGTGATCGACGAGACTGATCATACCCGTACAGAAAACGCCTACTACAAATAAAGGCTTAACCGTGGATAGAGGCGCAACAAGCGCTGAATAAATTGCTATTCTTTTCATAAAGAAGCTGAGTTATGATGAACTCAGCTTTTTTTATTGCTATGATTTAGACAATAACTTTTTTAAAGACAATTTTTTAACCACTACGTTTTCAACCAATACCTAGGAGTATGTGATGAGTGATGGACAACCAGATAATAATACCGAGAATAGCCCTAAAAATTCGCAGCACCTTTCGCAGCATCTAGAGACTTTGGCGATTCATGCTGGTTACACGGTGGAGCCAACGACCAAAGCCGTAGCGGTGCCCATTTATCATACCAGCTCATATGCTTTTGATGATACCCAACATGGGGCAGATTTGTTTGATCTAAAAGTCGCGGGCAATATCTATACGCGCATCATGAATCCGACCAATGCTGTGTTAGAAGAACGCGTGGCAGCGCTTGAGGGCGGAATAGGCGGGATTGCCGTCGCCTCTGGTATGGCGGCAATTACCTATACGGTTCAAACCATTTGTGAGATGGGTGACAATATCGTCGCTGTCTCGACATTATATGGCGGTACGTATAATTTATTTGCGCATACTTTACCGCGTCAAGGCATTGAAGTACGCTTCTTTGATTATAAAAACCCTGAATCTATCCGTGATTTAATCGATGAGAAGACTAAAATGGTCTTTGCAGAGAGTATTGGTAATCCACTTGGTAATATCATTGATATTCAGGCGCTCAGTGATATCGCTCATGAATATGGGGTGCCAGTGGTGATCGATAACACCGTCGCGACGCCCGCGCTTTGCCGTCCCTTTGAGTTTGGGGCCGATATCGTGGTGCACTCATTGACCAAATATATGAGTGGGACAGGTACATCTATTGGCGGTGCTATTATCGATAGCGGTACATTTGCATGGGGTGATTATCCTGAACGTTTTCCACTTTTGAATGAGCCAGATATTAGCTATCATGGCGTCAACTTTGTCAAAGACGTGGGCGCCGCCGCCTTTATTGCTCGTGCTCGCGTTGCGCCCCTACGCAACACTGGTGCAGCTCTAAGTCCGCTCAATGCCTTTAGTATTCTCCAAGGTATGGAGACGTTAAGCTTACGTATGGAGCGTCATGTGCAAAACGCGCAAGCGGTGGCTGAGTATCTCAAAAGCCACGATAAAGTAGCTTGGATTAAGTATGCAGGCTTGTCTGATCACCCAGACCATGAGCTTGCGAAAAAGTACACGAAAGGCACGCCATCAGCGATTTTGACTTTTGGCGTAAAAGGTGGCCGTGATGCTGGCGCGCGTTTCATCGATGCGCTACAGCTCATTACGCGTCTGGTCAATATTGGCGATGCAAAATCGCTGGCAAGCCATCCTGCGACGACCACTCATCGTCAATTGAATGAGCAAGAACTTGAGCAGGCAGGCGTGAGTGTCGATATGGTGCGCTTATCCATTGGTATTGAGCATATTGACGATATTAAAGCCGATTTAGAGCAAGCGTTAGCGTCTGCTTAGTGAGAATATTTTTGCTTAATATATAATGTCATGTGAAATAAATGACAAACAAAAAGCCCATGTCGGTCTGATATGGGCTTTTTGGTATCTGCCGTTTATGCTCTTTACTGTTTATGCAACGTAAACTAAGCAAGTATTTATACAGTCAGGATGCGGCGTGCGATATCTTGATAGTCTTGTGAGACTAAACGTGGGCCAAACTGTTGAATGACTCGGCTTGCCACTTCACTAGCGAGACGCCCACATTCTGGCAAAGTGTATTGCTGTGATAGAGCATACAAAAATGCGCCCGCATAGTTATCACCAGCACCATTGGTATCAACCACACTCGCTACTTTGGGTGTCGGTATCTCATGAAAGCTCACTTCATCCGCCTCTTTCTCAGGTTTATGCGCAATCATAGCGCCATTGGCACCATCAGTGACGACGGCAATTTGGCAATAATCAAGTAGTGCCCGTGCAGAAGCTTTGAGCTGTTTTTTCTCAGTGAACAGACGCGCCTCTTCGCTATTACAGAAGATTACGGCCACTTTATTACCCAGCATATTTAGCAAACCAGCCTTTGCAAATTTGACTACCGCAGGATCAGCAAAACTGACCGCAATTTGGGCACCATGAATCCCTGCCTGTTGGCGCAAACGGGTCATTGCTGGCTGAATACCCTCAGACATTGCCAAATAACCTTCTATATACAACCAATCTGCTTGCGTTAATGCGTCGAAATCGACGTTTTCGGCAGTAATATCGCTTGAGGTGCCAAGGTAGGTTTGCATCGTACGTTCGCCGTCATCGGTCACGGCAACCACACAGGATCCTGTCACGCCGCCTGCATGGATGGATTTTTCTGAAGTAGCGACGCCTGCTTGGTTTAAATCCTTTAGATAAAACGAGCCTTGCTCATCGTCACCTACGCGGCAGGCATAAAAAGGTTTACCGCCTAAGCTTGCAAAGGTAAACATCGTATTAGCTGCTGAGCCGCCACCTGCTTTTTTGGTTAATTTGATTTCCGCCAGCCTCAAAAAAGCCAATACTTGCTGCTGTTCCTCAAAATTTGCCAAGGTCATATTGCCTTTGGTCAGCTCAGTTTCTTCTAAGGCGGCATCGCTTAGCACAAATTCATAGTCGACTAAAGCATTACCTATCGCCATTACATCGTACATAATTTATCTCTCCCATTTTAATAGTAAAACAAAATAGTGGTTTAATGGATTACTCAGCTTGCAGCTCAAGAAGGCGCTGATATAAAGCGTTCTTTTTGACACCAGTGATATCAGCTGCTAGAGCCGCCGCCTTTTTGACGGACATATCCTCAAGCAGGCGCTGCAATAGCTTGTCGTGAACACTGATATCATCATCGTCTTGGGCTGCGTTTACGCCTGCGACGACTACAACTATCTCGCCACGTTGCTGATTGTCATCGACCTTAACAAAGTCAATCAGCTCCCCAAAGGTTGTCTTGTGTACAGTCTCAAAGGTTTTGGTCAGCTCGCGACAAAAAGTGACCTCACGCTCTGCACCAAACACGTCTGCCATATCTTGGAGGCTTGCTAGGATACGATGCGGCGCTTCATAAAATATGAGCGTCTCAGTGTGCAACTTTAGTGCCGACAGCTGTTTTTGGCGACCATGAGTTTTTGCAGGCAAAAAACCAATAAAGCTAAAACGATCAGACGGTAGTCCTGCTACTGATAGCGCTGCGATAGCCGCTGATGCACCGATAATGGGCGAGACCCTGACGCCAGCAGCGTGCGCCGCTTGTACTAGCTGAAAACCTGGGTCACTGACCAGAGGCGTTCC
>JARIAA010000118.1 GCA_029264635.1 Psychrobacter sp.
GAAGCTTTAAAAGACTACATGAAGCGCAAAAAAGCTTTGTAGATTCTGTAAGTACAAGTAAAGCATTTTAAAGTGACTGTCTTAGTAGCCTTAAAACAACCTTTTTAAACCAAACACACTTTGTCAGTTTGTTTGGTTTTTTCATTTTTAATCGTAAATATTTTTACTTATCTTAGCTTTGAGATAAGTGCCAAGCTAAGTACAGCATAAATAGGCCAACTAACGCATCCAGTACATTCCATGCTTTTGGTTTGACAAACAGGGGCCTTAATAATTGTGCGCCATAGCCTAAGGCAAAAAAGAGAAAAAACGAGGCAGTGATCGCACCAATCGCAAATGAGCATTTGCTACTCGCACCCGTTGAAACCATGCCGACCAGCACCAATGTATCTAGATAGACGTGTGGATTGAGCCACGTAAAACCAAAACAGAGTAATAGCGCTTTTTTTAGGCTGGTAACAACGTGTCAATCAACGTTCATAGCATGGGATAAGCGGGCACTGGCATACAAGTTCTGTAGCCCATAACCTAATAAAAATACGACGCCTGCGAATTTTGCAATCGTTACCACTTGTGGGTAGCGTACGGTTACCGCGCCAAACCCTGCTACGCCAGCAGAGATGAGTAAGGCATCGCTCACTGCACAAAAAAGGCAGATAAAAAATAGGTGCTCATGTTTAAGTCCTTGTTTTAAAACAAAGGCATTTTGTGAACCAATGGCAATAATAAGCGAGAGTCCCAGTAAAAAGCCAGAGATATAGTCGGTTAGATTCATAATAGTTTACTTAATTTTAAAGACTAAAACGTTGACGTTTGCTTACTGGCAGAGCAATAAAAAACTGTTAAGATAAGTCATCAAGTGGTTGAATGCAACCGATAGTCAAGAGGTGAGGAGCAAAGCAGGTCATGGTGGTAAGTTTGACAAGAATGCTACAGTCATTTGGGCAAGCTCAAGATGATCTGCCAACTCTGGCGGCTAAAAATGCTCAGGAAATGGTAGTCAGTCCGCAGACAAAGGTTAACGATAATAAAAATGGTGAGCAAAGCAATGTTCAGCGTTTACCACTTAGCTCACCTGAGCGTGCAAATCGTATCCGTAATGCATTAGCGCAAGTCAGTGATATGAGTTCGGCCACGCCGTTGACCGACCGTTATTTGTCTAATCGCGCTCAGATGCCTGTAGCCAATAGACCCCCTTTTGACCCTGATACCTTATGGTATCTCAAACATGGACGCTGTCCGATTATGACTGAGCTTGTTGATGTGGTTGATGAAGCTACTCTAAACGCGATGCCTATTGAGGCGGTAGCGATATTAGATCGAATTAATGGCAAGCTTAAGCGCTACCGTGAATGGAGCAGTGAGCTCAATGATGAGCAGCAGCAGCAACACAATGAGCGGCAGTTTGTTATCGATAAGCTTGTGTCCGAAAGCATTCCAGAGGCGCTGCATCATTATGAACAGCTGCAACGTTTTAGTCCGCATCGTACCAAAAACAATATTGTACAAGGCAAAATGACGGCAGGCGATATGCTGACGGATTTGTTTTTGGAGATCGACTATGAGCTTGATGAATTGCTAGATGAGCTGCATCAAACAGTGATGAATCGTCTGGCTTCAACGCATCGTTATGTCAAAAGTCGCACGCAAAACTAGCGCTATTTTGAGCTACATTAGCCTTATTAAACACGATCAGCTCACTACATAACAATATAAGGCTTTAGTAAAGCCTTATTTTTTTGTTTAATATTAAAAATTAGCTAATAGCAATTAAAGCAACAATAAATTTCTCAGATAATAAGGATAGTGTAATGACCCAAGTCACTGCGATGCTAATCATGTTCGTGTTATATGGTGTACTGCCAGCCGCTGGGTTGTATCTAGGTTATCGTGGTATCAAAAAGGTTACTGCTCCCAAGATGCTTGAATATAGAGCGATGCCGCAATTGGGTTATATTCCTGAAAAAAGCTTGCCTCAGGAGGTAAAAGTGGCACTTGCGCAAATCAATGAGAAAGGGGAAAAATTGCGTGCTATTTATGGTGACACTAACAATGATGGCAAAATAGACGATAACGATACGGTTAACGAAACCTATGTCATGATTCAAAATCTCATGGATCGACATGTTCCATTAGCAGTGGCAGATTATCGTCGTTTGCATGATTTAGATGGCGCGCTGGCTGAAAACACTAAAATTAAGCATTCAAATGTAACGGGTAAAGAGGCCCTGCTCGATGTGCTTAGAACCATCAATACTCAGTTTGATGATCTATTAAACGCCTCCTATCATCAAGACGGGCAAAAGCTGCTGGCTACCAATCGGTATCTACAGCAGCGTTTTGAAAATCCTGCCACTAACAAGAACATACAAGAAGTTAATAATAATGTGGGTGGCGATATCAAAATCGAAGCCATTGAAAATCCAGCTGGGGCAACGGGCGAAAGTGTGAGCGCTGAGGATATTAAATTATAACTACTACATTAGACGATAAAGAGTGAACAGATATGAGTATTTTGATCGGCGTTGGTGTCGTCACAGCCATTACCGTCTTTTATCTGGGTAAAAAAGGCTGGAAGGCTCTGCACAATGCTGTCGGTATCACACCTGGGGCACTCATTTATCAAGATCCTGATGCACCGTTGATATTATCTGCAGTCAGTTGGCAGTCGTTAAATCTTAATAAAAAATATCTTGGAGCACTATCAGATAAGCAAATTATCCAATTGCAACGCATTGACGAAAAAGTCACTAACTATCAGGCTCATCAACAAGCATTATCAGTACAAAATATAACGCCTGCGCTCACTGAACAGCAGTTTGTACTGCATAAAATGCTATATACGCGCTTGCCTGAGATGTTAATTAGCCATTATCATTTGGTAAATATTCATATAGACGCTAAACAGACAAATGATGACAACCAAACCGAAGCTGGATTGTTGTTACAGCAAGCTCTAGATAATATTGAACAGCGTGTAGATTCGTTGTTAGAGAAAATAGAGACCCATCACTTGCAAGATTTAAAAATAATGAAGAGCTATATTGATAGTCATGATAGCTAAAAAAGCTGCTAATAATCATTAACAGCTTTTTTTATTTCTATGGTTTAGGTTTATTTAAATAGAAAAATATTCAAAGCAGGTACAGATTAACGCTTATCATTGCGGTTACGAGTATTGCGTGTACCGCGGCTAGCAGGGCCAGTATTATTCTTAGGCTTTGTACTGGCACTATTACTATTACTACTGCGATTGTCAGCGCGGCGTGCTTTTAGTGGTTTGTTTTTAATGCGCTCCTGTTTTTCTTTAGCAGCGCCGTGTAAACCTGTGCCATGACGTGGACGTAAGCTCACCAAATCCGTTAACGTGTTGATGTCTTTTTTGTCTAGCTCTAAAAAGCGACCTGTCCGCAGCTCTTTTGGTAGAACAATCGTCCCATAGCGAGTACGTAGCAAACGGCTTACTTTAAGACCTTGTGACTCAAACAAACGGCGAACTTCACGATTACGACCTTCTTTGAGTTTAACATGATACCATTTGTTAACCCCTTCGCCGCCGCCCTCTTTAATATCTTCAAACTGTGCCATGCCATCTTCTAACATCACACCTGCCGTCAGCGTACGAGCGATATCTGGCGTTACTTCACCCAATACACGTACAGCATATTCGCGCGTAACTTCGCTAGAAGGGTGCATCAGGCGATGCGCCATCTCACCGTCATTGGTAAATAATAAAAGCCCAGTTGAATTGATGTCTAGGCGTCCAACCATCACCCAGCGGTCATGAGTCAGCTTTGGCAAACGCTCAAAGACCGTTGGGCGACCTTCTGGATCATTGGCTGAGCATACTTCACCTTCTGGCTTATAATAAGCCAGTACGCGGCGGCGCTTTTCGTTTTCAGCCGTATATTTAATTTGACGACCATCGACGCGAATCTCATCGCCTTGTTCAACACGATCACCAATGGTTGCTGGACCATTATTAACAGATACTCGGCCTGATTTAATGACTTCTTCCATTTGGCGACGGGAGCCAAGTCCCATACGAGCGAGGGCTTTTTGTAGTTTTTCATCTTTCATAGTGATATCCTTGAGTCGGTTAGGGTTACATTTCGCAATGTATCAACATCATAGAGTGAGTTTTACGGTGTATTCTACGCTATTTTAAAATGATTATCTTACCAAATGCTGTTTTTTCTATCTGTTTGGTTAAAAACTATTGCATTGTTCTTAAAAGACTTATTTTTAACAATAATAATAGCTATATTAAATAGATAAGCTTTGTTATTGATTTTTTAATCGTTTTTTCGACTATTGTATTTTTGTCGGAGTATCCGTGTTCACTTTTTTGTTAATGGTCACCGATACCTTAGACGTGACGTTCATATGTTTTTGTGAAAATTCTTTTTAGAGTTTACGGTTGCTATATCCGTTGAGAGACATATATGAGCCGTTCATGCCATTAATCCGTATTTATGTTTCTCTTATCTTATGTTGATTGTTATTATAAGAGGTCAAAGAAGGCAATATTAAGTCAAAAAATGATAACAATAGTGCACGACAATTGATTATTTCTTCATTACAAAAGTTCGTAGTATATTGTGTTATGTAGGTTTTCGGTGTATATTTACTACTAATTCATTCGCTATTTCGAATATATGTATTTTTTTAATCCGTTTTTGCGAATATATGTAACCAATATACTCGTTTTGAAGGATACAAAGTTGAGACGATATCATGGCCAATAAGCATTCTAATCCTATGCGCAAGTCTTCAAAGCTGATAAATGTCTGTTTTTTAACAACAGCTGTATTGTTGAGTGGTTGTGCCACTACAACTATTAATTCAGGTTTACAGTCTGGAAATTTACCTCCTGACGGTATGTTCATCGCAGAAAATGGTATTCGATTCAATGTTCAACCGTTGAATCTGGCTACCATGCCGCCTAAAAGAGTCGCGGTACGCAATAACGATATAAGTCGTCTAATACAATCATCTAGACCCTCAGATTATCGTATCGCTGAAGGTGATATCTTAAGTATCGTGCTTGTCGGCTATCCAGATATTGCCCCTGCATCAGGTAGTAGCTCTAACTCTAATCCTTATGCATCAGGGTTTCCTGTCGATCAGCAAGGTTTTATTCAATTTCCGCTAATAGGTCGTATTAAAGCAAGCGGTATGAGTGTGCCCCAATTTACGGCAAACCTGCGTAATAGACTGCAAAAGTATCTTAAGTACTCAGATCCACAAGTAAAAATTATTAATTATCGTGGTAATAAGTTCTTTATCGATGGTGAAGTACGACAACCTGGTGAATTTAACTTTGAAGATGCACCTGTATCGATTTATGGCGCTATCTCTATGGCAGGCGGCACCACTGCAACGGGTGATTCAAACAATATTATATTGAATCGTAACGGTCAAAGTTATGCGTTAGGATTACAGGCATTACGTGAAATGGGTTCTTCGCCAAACCAAATATACTTACAAGATGGTGACTCTGTTCATGTCAATAGCCAAAGCCGTAATAGAGTTTTGGTCTTAGGAGAGTTTGGCAGAATCGAGCCTATTCCTATTCTTGAGCAAGGACTTAGCTTGTCTAGTGTGATAGGAGAGTCAAGAGGTTTGAATTCTAGTACAGCTGACGCGGCTAAGATATATATCGTTCGAGACAACCCAGCCGCTCAACACACTGATATTTACTATGTTGATATGCAGACGCTAACCAGCTTTGCGCTCGCCAATCGTTTTGAGATGCAGCCCAATGACATCGTTTATGTTGACCCAACAGGTTTAGCACGCTGGAACCGTATCATCAGCGCCATACTTCCCTCTACCTCTGCGGCGAACTTGATTTCAGGTTTATAAATAAAAGCATAGATTATGGCGTTTGATAATATTTTAGTCGTCTGTGTGGGCAATATATGTCGTAGTCCGATGGCGGCTGCGATGTTGGCCAAACGATACCCTGAAAAGCATATTGACTCTGCTGGTGTATCAGCATTGGTAGATCATCCTGCTGATGCAAAAGCTATTGAAATAATGGCGGATGATGATTTGGATTTGAGCTCACACGTTGCTAAGCAAATTAGTGAGCCATTAGTAAAAAAAGCGGACTTGATTTTGACAATGTCAGTCGGTCAGACCAAATGGATTGAAGAGAGGTGGCCACATTGCCGAGGGAAAACGTTTCGGATTGGTCATTGGATAGATAAAGACATTATAGACCCTTATGGGTCTTCTACATCGGTGTTTGAGGTTGCTAAGAGCAATATTATTGATAGTCTCGAACAATGGCACAAAAAAATCATTTAAGTAGCGGATATAAATATGAATACAGACTCACAAAGGTTATCAACATCCGTCAATGATCGAGGCAATGATGATGTTGATCTCTCAAGCCTACTTGGATCACTCCTACGTGGCTGGAAGATTTTGCTGTTCTTCACCCTATTGGGGTTGATAGCAGGCATTCTATACAGCCGCTACGTTAATCCGACTTATCAATCAGATGCATTGATACAAATCGCACCTAGTCCGCAAGGTGTCTCAGCGCTTGGCGAAAACATCTCAAGTTTGGTCGGCGGAGGAACGAGTCGATCTCAAGAAGAAGTAGAGTTAATCAAGTCGCGCATGGTATTGAAGCCCGTCGTTGATTCATTACATTTACAAATTCGCTTAAGCAATCCTGAGATTACTGCTATCGATAGAATTGTTAAAGATCGAATTTATACACCAGTACATACTGAAGAAGGCGTGTCACTAAAAACTGATGATGGACAAGCAGAAGTTAGTCAGTTCGATGTGTCAGCAGACTATCTAGATAGAGGTTTTACTTTAGCAAGATCTGATACAGGTTTTGTGCTAAGTAATGGCGTCGACAGTTTCAAAGGCCAGTTCAACCAGCCTCAGCAGTTTAAAGGCGTAGATGGCACTATCCAGATTACCGTAAAAGACTTACCCAATAGTAATCAGCCTATTAGCATCACAAAGCAGTCTCTAAAAATTACGACGGATGCTATAAACGGTAATTTGACGGTAACAGACACGGGTAACACAAGTGGTATCATCCAGCTTTCTATGACGGGTCCCAACCAGCAGCAAACTACCTTGATTTTAAATGAGATCGTTCTGTCTTACGTTGGTCAAAACCAGTCTCGTAGCTCAGAAGAGACGACTAAGACGGTCGAGTTCATGGAAACTCAAATTCCTGACCTAAAGAAAAAGCTTGAAGATTCTGAAGCCCTTTTTAATAACTTTCGTGAAAAGTACGGCACAATTGACGTCGCTCAAGAAGCACAGTTACTGTTAGCAGAAGATTCTCGAATTGACGGTCAGCTTAACGATTTAAAACTTCAGCAGGCTGAGTTGTCTACTTACTACACCAACGAGCATCCGCTGGTTATCCAAATCAATGATCAGCTAAGAGTACTAAACGATAGAAAGCAAGAGATCAACAGTACGATTAAAAGATTGCCTGAGATACAAAGAGAGTTCATACAATTATCAGAAGATGTTGATATCAATAGAGAGATTTATCTCACTATGCTCAATAACTATGAACAATTGAAAATCGTTAAAGCAGGTCAGATCGGTTATGCCCGTATCGTTGACTTACCAGTCAGCACTTACAACACTGTCGCTCCAAAGAAAAAGCTCATCATTTTATTAGCAACGGTGCTAGGGGCGATACTAGGAACAATCATCGCGCTACTTAAAAATTCTATGAAGACTGTTGTGCGAGATCCTGAAGACCTTGAGTCCAAGATAGGGGTGCCTGTCATAGCGACGGTTCCTCGTTCAAAAGCGCTACGACGTCTTGGAAAAAATAACCGTTCAGGTAACAGACTGCTGTCCTATGCTGACCACAACAGTCCAAGTTATGAAGCCATAAAAAGTCTCAGAACCTACCTTATGTTCGGTATGCCAACTATCGGTAAAACCAGCCAGCGTAGCCGTGTAATTGTGGTTACTGGTGAGAGTCCGAATGTGGGTAAATCTTTTATCGTTGCAAACTTAGCAGAGGTGTTTGCTCAGTTAGATAAGAAAGTCTTGGTAATAGATGCAGATATGCGTTTAGGTAGTCTACAAAATATATTTAATGTTGACAACGAGACGGGTCTGGCAGATTTCTTTACACAAGATCAAAGTACAGCTGTGAGCATTACTCATCCGACAGCTATTGGTAATCTGGACTTTATTCCACGTGGCAGTCATTTACGCAACCCCTCTTCAATGCTGGCAAGCGATAAGTTTGGCACTTTGATGGATGAGCTTGCGGCGCATTACGATTATATTATTATTGATTCACCGCCCGTATTAGCAGCGACGGATGCTGTCATATTGTCCAAATATGCGGACCAAGTGGTAATCGTAACTCGTTATAACGATTCAATAGAAGGACAATTAGCTTACGCGGTCAAACAGATGAATAAAGCAGATATAAATGTAGACGGTATTGTCATCAATGACATGCAACAAGGCCTGATGAGTAAGAACAGCTATCATTATACTTACACATATGGCAATACCCAATAATAGCAATAAAACAACCAGTTGAGTTTTACGATTATGAAGCCAGAGCTTAATAATACTTATTCTAAAAACAATAATACCGTTAACCGGTTGTATAGTATTGCCCAGCAATTGTTAGAGATGCCGCGTGTTGTGAAGCGTGGTTTTTTTCTAACAGCAGATATCTTGATGTCCGTGCTCTGTCTGTTCTTTGCTTTTGCATTACGCTATGGAGAAATTGGTCATTATATTAGCCCTTTGGCTTTATTTCTTTATGCCCTACCTCCTATTATCGGTCTTTATCTAATCGGTTTTTATAAGGGCGTTGCCCGTATATTCTTCGATACGGCCATGCGCAATGTCTTACAACTCTTTGTTTTACTTATTATTGCTTATCAATTTATCAACTTTTTTGAAGCACTGCCTCCAGTGCCACGTTCAGTACCTATCTTATACTTATTCTTATTTTTTGTATGGCTGTGGAACAGTCGTTTAACTATTCGAGAGATATTAGAGCGTGCAAATGGTATTAAAAGGAGTGCTCGTAAGAATACAGACGTTAACGAAAATGTCATTATTTACGGGGCAGGCGCAGCAGGTAGAGAACTATTTGATGCTCTGAGTCGCTCACATAAATACCGTACCGTTGCTTTTGTTGATGACAACCCACAATTGACAGGCGGATATTTACTGGGCAAGAAAATATATGACGCAAAAGAGACAGTAGAGCTAGTCAACAAGCTTGATATCTCGCAAGTGTTTTTAGCGATGCCTTCGATTAGTCGCGCTCGTCGCCGTCAAATTATTGCTGAGTTTGCAGAAGTTTCGGTCAAGATCAAACAGCTACCAAGCTTACATGATATCGCGGATGGACAAGTTACCGTCAGTACCATGCGTCCTGTTGATATTTTGGACGTATTAGATCGCCAGACCGTTGAACCTGATGCGATGTTGCTGGGTAAGAATATCATAGGTAAAAATGTACTGGTTACAGGGGCGGGTGGCTCCATCGGTAGTGAATTGTGCCGACAAATCATCAAAAACAAACCGCGGTGTCTAATACTGTATGAACTGTCAGAATTTGCTTTATACAGTATTCATCAAGAGCTAAAAAATCAGCAAGCGCTCAATCCTGCTTATAAAGAGATTGAGATCATACCTATGCTTGGTAACGTGACTAATGAAGATAAGCTCATTAGAGTCTTTAGAAAATATAATGTCCATACAGTTTATCATGCCGCTGCTTACAAGCATGTACCTATTGTCGAGCATAATCCGTTTGAAGGCGTTATTAATAATTCAAAGGGTACTTACCACTGTGCTTACGCAGCCTTGCAAGCCAAAGTTGAGACCTTTGTACTTATCTCAACCGACAAGGCAGTCAGGCCTACTAATATTATGGGTGCCTCTAAACGCTTAGCTGAACTGGTATGCCAAGGACTCAGCCAAGTCAATAGTAATACTTGTTTTAGCATGGTACGTTTTGGGAATGTGCTAGGTTCATCAGGTTCAGTGATTCCTTTATTCACAAAGCAAATCGAAAAAGGTGGACCTATTACTGTGACCCATCCAGAGGTCACCCGTTACTTTATGACTATCCCAGAAGCTGCAAGTTTGGTTATTCAAGCAGGTGCCATGGCAACTGGTGGGGAAGTGTTTGTTCTAGATATGGGTGAGCCTGTTAAGATTGTAGATCTTGCTAAACGCATGATTTATCTAACAGGTTATAAGCTTAAAGATAAAAATCATCCAGATGGCGATATGGAGATTGTCGTGACAGGGCTTAGACCTGGTGAAAAGCTCTATGAGGAACTGATCATCGGTGATGACAATGTTGAACCCACCCAACATCCATTAATCAGACAAGCCATAGAGCAAAGCTACCCACTAATGGATATTGAAAACATGCTGTCTCAACTTACACGTAGAGCTCAGCCGCACGATGTTGAATGGTTAAAAGAAGAATTTAAATACTTTGTAGAGGGCTATCACGAAGGTTCTGCGCCCTCTTAAAATTTTTACTCTAATGCTCATCAATTTGAGTCATTAAATACACTTTACAATTTTATATAGAAAGGAATGTTATGAGAGATATTAACGATATAAAGATAGCCGTTATCGGCCTAGGTTATGTAGGTCTGCCATTAGCGGTTGAGTTTGGTAAAAAAGTTCCTGTCATGGGCTTCGATATTAATGCTGGTCGTATCGCTGATTTACAGGCAGGTACAGATCATACCCTAGAAGTCAGCGATGAAGAGTTATCTCAAGCGACGCATCTAGATTACACCTCGGATATCCAAGCGCTTAAAGACTGTAATTTCTTTATTGTCACTGTACCGACACCGATTGATGATTTTAAGCAGCCTGATTTAACGCCTTTAATTAAAGCATCAACGTCTATAGGCGGTATTCTTAAAAAAGACGACATCGTAGTTTATGAATCTACAGTCTATCCAGGTGCTACAGAAGAGGTGTGTATCCCTGTTCTTGAAAAAACTTCTGGTCTGGTTTTTAACCAAGACTTTTATGCAGGTTATAGCCCTGAACGTATTAATCCAGGCGATAAAGAGCATAGAGTCGTCAATATCTTAAAGGTTACAGCAGGATCTACCCCTGAGATTGCGGACTTTGTGGATGATGTTTATAACCTTATCATTATCGCAGGTACTCATAAAGCACCCAGTATTAAAGTCGCAGAAGCCGCCAAAGTCATTGAAAACACCCAGCGAGATGTGAACATCGCGCTAATCAATGAGCTGGCTGTTATTTTTAATAAGATGGACATTGATACCGAAGCGGTGCTAACCGCAGCAGGTACAAAATGGAACTTCCTACCATTTCGTCCAGGCCTAGTAGGTGGACATTGTATCGGTGTTGATCCTTATTACCTAACCCATAAAGCACAGGCTATTGGTTACAATCCTGAGATTATTCTTGCTGGTCGTCGTTTGAACGACGGAATGGGTGAGTATGTTACCACCCAGCTTATCAAAAATATGATCAAAAAACGCATTCAAGTGGAAGGTGCAAAGGTACTTATACTAGGACTCAGTTTTAAAGAAAACTGTCCTGATGTCCGTAATACTAAAGTCATTGATATCGTTCATGAATTACAAGAATACAATATTGACGTTGATATTTACGACCCTTGGGTAGATGCAGAAGAGGCTGAGCGTGAATATGGCATTGAGCCAATCAGCGAACCTAAAGCAGAGCAATATGATGGAATTATCTTGGCTGTAGCACACTCAGAGTTTACAGATATGGGTGTCAGCAAAATCAGAGAGCTTGGCAAAGAAAAACATGTGCTGTATGACCTAAAATATGTCTTTGCCAAAGAAGAAACTGACATTCGCTTATAAGTATAAAGTATATCGCTAATAAGGAGATATCATGATGCAGTATCAAGAAACAACAGAAACGTTAAATAAAAATCCCAAGAACTGGTTAATTACTGGAGTCGCAGGTTTTATTGGCTCAAATTTGCTTGAGACGTTATTAAAACTGGATCAAAACGTTGTAGGATTAGATAACTTTGCGACAGGTCATCAAAAAAACTTAGATGAAGTGCAGTCATTAGTATCCGAAGAGCAGTGGCAGCGTTTTCGTTTCATTGAAGGGGATATAAGACAGGTTGATGATTGCCATCAAGCTTGTCAAGGTGCTGACTACGTCTTACATCAGGCAGCCCTTGGTTCTGTACCTCGCTCTCTTGCAGACCCTATCGCTACGAATGAAACCAATATCTCAGGTTTTCTAAATATGCTGGTAGCAGCACGTGATGCAGAGGTATCAAGCTTTACCTATGCTGCGAGTAGTTCGACCTATGGCGATCACCCTGCATTGCCTAAGGTTGAAGATGCAATTGGTAAGCCATTGTCTCCATATGCGGTGACTAAATATGTCAATGAGCTTTATGCAGAAGTATTTGCGCGTAGCTATGGTTTTAAATCTATCGGCCTGCGTTATTTCAATGTGTTCGGTCGTCGTCAAGATCCAGACGGTGCTTATGCCGCTGTTATTCCAAAATGGACAGCAGCAATGATCGAAAACAATGACGTCTATATTAATGGCGATGGCGAAACCAGCCGCGATTTTTGTTATATCGACAATACAGTTCAAGCCAATATATTGGCAGCGACAACTACCGATGACGATGCTAAAAATCAAGTTTATAACGTAGCAGTAGGTGATAGAACAACGTTAAATGAATTATTCAACGCAATTAAATCAGCACTGTCGGATAATGATGTTGTTTATGATAAGCAGCCTGTTTACAGAGACTTTAGAGAAGGAGATGTCAGACATTCTCAAGCAGACGTGAGCAAAGCAAAAAACTTATTAGGATATGCACCTAAATTCGATATCAGTCAAGGTATCGATAAAGCGATGCCTTGGTATGTCACGTCACTAAAAAGCAAATAGTAGAGTTCTATGATTAGTAAAGTTCGCACCATGCTACGTAATAAAGATACGAGCCAACTGTTTAAAAACTTTTTTTCATTATCTGTTTTAAAACTTGTCAATGCTGTATTACCTTTTGTTACCTTGCCCTATTTGATAAGAGTATTAGGGATACAACAGTATGGTGCGATTGTATTGGGACTGTCTTTGATGGCGTATTTTCAAGCAGTAACGGATTATGGTTTTAACCTATCTGCTACTAGAGAGATTGCAAAACATCGAACAAGTCAGAAACATTTAAGCTATATTTATAGCAAGACCATGGTCACTAAAGTTTATTTACTGATCTTTTCTTTCTCCATATTGATACCTGTTATTTTTCTGGTCCCTCAATTTAAAGAAGATTTAGTTGTATATTTATTGATGTGCTTAATGTTATTTGGTCAAACTTTATTTCCTGAATGGTTTTTTCGCGGTATCGAAAAAATGACTTATATAGCTGTTTTGAATCTTATTGTTAAGCTTGCCTTTACCATAGGTGTGTTTACGTTTATTAAAGAACCAGAGGATTATTGGCTTTATCCTTTTTTACTAGGTATGAGTTATATTGTAGTCACTTGTTTTGCACACTATATAGTAATAAAGAACTTTAATTTGTCTTTAGTATCAATAAATATTACGAGAGTAAAGAAAACTTTAAGATTCGGTTTTCCATTATTTATCAATCAATTTGTACCAAACCTTTATAATAATACCACTAACTTTTTGATATGATTGATATTAGGTAAATCTGCGGCTGGTTATTTTGGTGCGACAAGACAGGTAGTTACGATATTAGGTGTTTTTAACTCTGTTGTATCAGGTGTAGCTTTTCCTTATTTGATCAGACATAAAGAAAAATTTAGTATATATAGAAAGTATTTTATTCTGGTAAATATCGCACTTATAACTTTCCTTGGATTAGTACATCAATTTATATTTGATATTCTTGGTATAAAGTATGCGAATGATTCAGCAGTTTATTATATTCTTATGCTAGGTATGCTGTCTGTTGTTATTTACAATATACATGCTACGAATTATCTGATTTCACGAGGATATGACAAGATAGTAATGAAGATAACTATAACAGTATCAATTATAGGGTTTACATCTTCTTTCATCTTTATTAATAACTTTGGGCTATTAGGGGGAGCGATAAACATATTTATGTCTCAAACCTTATTGGCATTAGGTGGTTATTTCTTTTATAGACAAGTAGAAAAACAGGTGAAAAATGCAAATTAAAAAAATAGTAAAGAACAAAGCAGTCGACCTATGGCTTTTTACAGCAGCTTATTCGTCCTTTTATAAACATCATAAGTTAGTAAATAATAATCCTAATTTCGAAAAAAAAGTCTTAACAAGCAGTGAAAAAAAGGAGTATCTCGATTATTGGAAAGTTTTATCTCCTATCGTAAGTTTGAAAACAGTCGAAATATCAAAATCATTATCAGGTGTATTTAATAAACGTATTGTTCCTGAAGAAATTTATACGTTATATATTGAAGGCTATTTAAATAATAGAAAAAGTGTGACTTTTTTCGAAAATAAAA
>JARIAA010000295.1 GCA_029264635.1 Psychrobacter sp.
GACCAAGGCGTTCTTACTGCCCATCTCGAGCTGGCAGCGGATGAAGTTCGGTGCCGTAGCAGCAGCAACTTTACGACCTGTGGGTACAGAACCTGTAAAGCTGACTGCATCGATATCTTTAGAGTTGATGAGCGCATCACCGACGCTAGAGCCGCCACCTAATAGCAGGTTAAACGTGCCTTCAGGCATGCCTTGACGGTGGATAATCTCAGCCAATGCCACTGCACTGGCAGGCGTTAAGTTCGCAGGCTTCCAGATGACGCTATTACCAAAGGCTAAAGCTGGCGCGATTTTCCATACGGCAGTCGCCGTTGGAAAGTTCCAAGGAGAGATAATTGCGACCACTCCAACGGCTTCACGGGTGACTTCTACTTTGACGCCTGGGCGTACCGAGTCAGCAATATCGCCCATTTGACGCAATACTTCGGCGGCATAATAATGAAAGAACTGACCTGCACGATAAATCTCACCGCGACCCTCAAGAAAAGGTTTGCCTTCTTCACGTGATAACAAAGTACCCAGCTCATCACAGCGGGCAATCATCTCATCACCGATCGCTTGCAGGATCGACTGCTTCTTTTCAAGTGGTGTCGCCTCCCACTTTGGCTGGGCTTGGCGAGCAGCGGCAATGGCATCTTTTACTTGATCTTGACTGGCCTGCGCAAACTCACCAATCGTTTCACTGGTGTCGGATGGATTAATATTGGCAACGGTATCAGCGCCCGCTTGCCACTCACCATTGATGTAAAGTGACTTGGTTGGGTCTTGTTGTAATACTTTTTGTGTAGCTTGGGCTGACATAAGAACATCCTTAATAAAACGATTAAAAAATTTAGATGAATGGTTTATAGTTATAAGAATACTTATGGCACAGCGGCATAAACGACCAGCTCTACCAGCATCTCTTCTCTTGCCAGCCCTGCTATTACTAAGGCGGCGCGATTGGGATAAGGTGCTTCGAAGTATTCAGCATAAACTTGATTGACCGTCTTTAGATACTCGCGATCAGTCACATAGATGAGTACCTGCAATACCGAATCCATACCAACATTGGCACACTCTAAAGTATGTTTTAAGTTGTTTAGCGTCTGCCGAGTCTGCGCTTCGATACCGCCTGCAACCACCTCACCATGTTCATCAATAGGAATTTGCGCTGTATATAAGGTGCCATTACTGGTGATTGCCCACTCAAGAGGCGATTTTGATGCATAAAGTGAGGTTTTAACTGCTTGTTTCGTTGAGTGAGTAGCCATCTGAGCAAATCCTTTAGACGAATGAATATATAAATATCTTGTTGATTAACATTCATGCTACTCGTTTGCTTGTGATAAATCTAACTAATTAAATATTAATAACGATAGATTTAATCTATCATATTATCTATGATGTAGATTATGGCGTTCAAGGAACCGCACCTATGAAATTACAGCAATTGCGACATTTTTTATTTATCGTAGAAGAAGGAGGGTTTCGAGCGGCGGCAGATCGCGCCAATCGCTCACAAGCAGCCTTGTCAGCATCTATCAAAGAGCTCGAAAAGATGCTCGGCCAGCCTTTGTTTGAAGGTGGAAATAAAGCAACACTGACGCCTTTTGGTAAAACTTGTTTGCCAAAGATTGAGCAGTTTATGACTATTTACCGAGCACTAGAAGAAGATCTAAAAGCCGCCGCCGCAGGAGATAAAGGTAAAATCAGGATTGCAAGCGTACCGTCGCTAGTGACCAAACTGTTGCCAAACGTATTGGTCGAGTATTCAAAAAGGTATCCCGATATCGAGATTGTTTTGATCGATGATAATGCTGTTGGGGTCGCCAATCGGTTATTGACAGGGGAGGTGGATCTGGCACTGGGCAACTGTATTAGTATCAATCAAGCAGACATTAATTTTACCCCATTGGTATCAGACCCTATTGGGGTTGTTTGTTTAAAAAGTAATTCATTGAACCAAACACGTCATCATGCACAGCAAGGAGTCAGATGGCAACAACTGATCTTGCAGCCATTTATCTACAACGGTACTTGTCGACTGCTTGAAAACACGCCCGCTGAAGTGCTCAACAGGCAGGCGCGCTACACCGTCGAAAATATTACGTCCTTGTTTTCGTTATTACGCCATGATCTTGGCGTGACCACTTTACCTAAGCTGGCATTCCCATCCAATGAGTCAGAGCTTATTTGGATTGATTTGATTGAACCGCGCCTTGATAGACAAATTGGTATATTTAAGCTGTCCAATAAATCTATCTCCCCGCAAGCTTATGCTTTTTATGAGCTGTGTATCAAATACGTTCAAGAACATTATCCACTAACTGATATAGCTTAGGTGTCTTTTCAGAATAAAAAACGGTACACTCTTTTTAGAATAAAAGAGCTACATTTACTGCGCTCTTTTAAATTAAACTTTCTTATTACTTTAAGCCACTATTGGTCGCTTTTCATGTTTTAGACCGATGGTTCTAAGTTTGCCTTGATCATCTACTTCTTTGATAACTAACGACCATTCATCGTTAATGTCAACTGTATCACCCGATACTGGCGCGGTCTCCAAACACGCTTTTACATACTCAGCCACGGTCTGTTGCCACATGTTTGATGTACGACTCTCGGTGTCATCAGGCTTAGATTTAAGCCTATCAACTAGCGATTCAGAGGTCATGACACCCGTAAAAAACGGTAAATCGCCAAGCTTCACACTCGGCGATAACAACCAACTTCCATAAAAATCATCAATCACTTTACGGTCTAAGGTTGTGTCATTAAAGACCTTTGCAATCTGACTGGCATGCTTGCCCCGCATCGCATACCAGACACGATCCCCAAATTTCAGCTTAGTATTTTCATCAACCATCACTATCTGCTGTCCACGCACCAATGCGAAAATACTGATCTCATCAGGGCTTACACGCTTAGAGATACCTTTGGGATGGCGTCCAATTGCAAATGCCCCTTGTTTTACTTCAAATTCATATAAAGTAATGCTCGCCTTATCCGACACCCAAACCTCATGTTCCTCTTCTGGATCTTTATTGTTCGGAATACGTACTTTAAATAATTTGGCCATCACAGGAATCGTCGTGCCTTGTAATATTAAAGATAAAACCACGACCCCAAACGCAATATCAAACAGCATAAAAGCGTCATCTATGCCAGCCATAACCGGTAAAATAGCAAGGGTAATCGGTACTGCACCGCGCAGACCTACCCAAGAGATAAAGCCAATTTCTCGATCTTTGAATTTAAAAGGTTTGACGCTGGTGTACACCGCGATGGGACGCGCAACCAATATCATAAAGGCGGCAATCGCTACCGAATAATACCAGACGTTGATGACGTTTGAGGGCGTGACCAGTAGCCCTAATACCACAAATAGGACTGCTTGCGATAACCATGCAAAGCTATCCATCACTCGCATCACATGCTCAGTTGAGCGCACTTTATAGTTACCAATGAGTGCTCCCGTTAAATACACCGCTAAAAAACCACTACCGCCAATGAGATTGGTCGCAGCAAACACAGACAGACCGGCGGACAATATTAAAATAGCATACATACCCTCTGCTAAATGCACTTTGGGTAATAGCCGCGACAGTAAATAACCGAACAGCAAGCCCATTCCAAGCCCAAAGACTAACTGCTGCAATAGTAAGCTTGAGAATCCTACTATGGTCTGACCTGCAGGATCAATATTTAAAGCAATCAAACCAGTAACCAAAAGAATGGCTAATGGATCGTTCGCCCCAGACTCCAATTCAAGCGTCGCCTGTACGCGGTCATTTAGCTTGACGCCGCCATTACGTAGTAAAGAGAACACGGCCGCCGCATCGGTTGAACCAACGATTGCTGCCATCAGCATGCCAATACGCCAGTCTACCTTGAGCAGCCAAGTTACAAAGACCCCTAATATCATGACCGTTGCAAGCACCCCCCAAGTTGCCAGCGTAATCGCAGGCTTTAGACCGACTCGAAAAGACTTAAAAGAGGTGCGTAAGCCACCATCTAACAAAATACATGCTAGAGCAGCTTGCCCGACGAAGTTAGCAATGTTGTACTGAGAAAATTCAATCCCCAAAATACCTTCTTCGCCGGCCAGCATCCCTACCGCTAAAAACAGCAGTAACAACGGCACACCCAAGCGTGCTGACAACGTACTTGCCATAATGCTCGCAAAAATTAACAATGCCCCTACGAGATATAGGATATTTAAGGTATCCATCTTTTTTAAGCCTTATTTTTAAGAATGTTGATAATAGTGCTCAAGGTAATAGTTGATAGTACTATAAATCACTATCGCAGAGGTAATCTGGGCAAGATAAGCATGAGATATTACCTGTTTAAAAACAGCAGAGCGAAATAGTCTTAACAACTTTATGACACACCAAATC
>JARIAA010000073.1 GCA_029264635.1 Psychrobacter sp.
ACAGCGCTGTTAAACGCCGTTATCGGTTTTATAATCGGAGCAATAATCGTCGCTATTTTTACCGTTATTAATAAAATACGACATAAAGACGCTTCCTCTGCGCATTGATTATTTTCGATTGATAATAGCTTATAGTTAAGACAATTTGAAAACGTCACAGTTTCATTTAGGATTGACTATATATAATAGCTTAATGGCTTTTAATGAGTATCTTCGGGTCATCTATTATTAAAAAAACTATATTTTAAAGTAAAGAAAGCCCCAAAGTTGATCGCAACTTTGGGGCTTTTACGATAAGTGTAGTATAAAACGATTGTCACAACCATTTTATACCACACTGCCTAATTAGCTGTCATTATCTGACTCATTAGTGTCTGATTTTTCAGCTTGTGTAGGCTTGGCATGTTCAGCTTTTGGTTTGCGGCTGCGTGCTTTGGGAACCTTTGGCGTAGTTAAATTAAACATACCAGTCTGTGGCAGTAGCTGCTCTGCGACACTTTCAATCATATTTTTATAACTGGCAATAGTCGTCTTTGATTTACCTGCCTGACTGTCCTCTTTGAGAGAGTCCGTGCGCTCAACGATTTTGCTATCGTCAAGAAGCTCAAGATCAGCCTTTAGGGATTGCTCACTTTCAGTGCTGATAACGTCCACCTGTAACTCACTGGTCAATGCGCCAGCCTCAGTTTCATGAGCATCAATCTTGCCATTATTGGCTTGACTCGCATCAGTCGCTGTTGCAGTAGTATCAGCTGGGGCATCAACAATAGTCTCAGTAGTATCACGCTCTACTACCTCTTGAGCATGATCTGCTTGTTTTGACTCATCTAACGCTACATCAGGAACGCTTAGTGTCGCCTGCTCTCGTTCTTCAGCATGGTAATCAGGATGCTGTCCACGTGGATCATTGCTGGCCCGTTTGCCTATAGCATGTGGCGCCACCGCTGTCTTACCTTGCCCTGCTGCAAACTGACTGACCGCTTGTGTCATTGCATCAAAGCGTGTTAAGTAATCAGCATCTAAAGGCTGGTAGCCATAGTTGCTAAAGTCAAAGTCGTTAACCTCAGTAACTTCACCAGCTTGAGCTTGCTTGTTATGAGCCTCAATAGCATCAATGAAGCAGCTGATAATACCGTTTTCTGCCAAGCGACTTTGTGCATCTACTAGCGTCGCGTGAATGAAATCGCCAACTGTACCCCGAATGGTCGGCAATACAGTGCCAGCTTGAGTATCGATTTTAGCTTCTGGCGCTGACTGCCGACGGCGTACAACACGAGGGTCGTTGCTTGCTTGGCCGAATTTTTCAGCAGTTACATAACGCTCAGCAAATAATGCGTCATGAGTAAGCGTAAGCGACGCACTATTTTTTGTAGGGTTGTTATCTTCCTCATTAGTGTCTACGCTGCTCGCTTCCGTCTCTTTAGGGTTAGCGGTCGTATTTTTATTATCGACGTTTTTCCCGTCAGATTGCTCAGTATCCATAGCTGGCGTTTTAGGCGTCTCGACACTTGCGTTTCTTGATTTTTCTACTGAATCTTCCACAGCATTTGAGACAATAGCGTCAGGTTTGGATGCTTTATTACCTTCATTACCTTCATTTTCATCAACGACTTCAGTTTTTGAGCGCTCAGCGCGCTGAGTAACTGTCTTCACCGATTTCTCGTCATGACGAGATGTAGCAGTTACGGCTTTATCAGCAGCTACATTACGCTCAGTTTCTTGTGTATCCGTAGGTTTGTACGCCGCTTGCTCAGACTTACTGTCATCCAAAGACAGATGTACCACTTCGGAGGCTTTGATTTTAGTCGGTGCTTCACTGACTTGTAATATGACCTCATTGGGATCTTGATTGCGGCGCGCACTTGACTGAGTTTTACTATTTGTATCAGTGGCAGCTGACTGTTGATTGCCATGTTTGGCGTTACTATCAGCTGTTAATGTCTCGCCGCGTTCAAGCTTACCACGCGAATCACGCTGACTATGCGCCTTACGCTTAGTTTTGGATTGCTCATCAGTGCGGTTATCGTCCTGATTTTCAAGATCGCTTTGATCACCTTGACGACTATCTTGGCGATGACGGTTACGATCATTACCACGCTTATTCTCAGGCTTATTTTGTGTTTCAGCCTGACTATTGTCTTTCTTGGTGTCTGAACTGCTATCTACACTATTTTTGTCGTTACGCTCATTGTCATCACGTTCATTGTCATCACGTTGCTCTTTTCTTTGACGCGGTTTAGGTGCTCTTGATTTGCGCTGCTTACGCTTTCTTCTCTCGTCACCGTTACTGTCTTTATGATCATCATCATTGTCAGTGTTATGTTTTGACTGTTGGGTTTGAGCTTGCGCATTAGTATCATCTTTTGAACGTGAGTTTTGCTGACGATCATCTTGAGCTGATGGCGAACGTTGGTTGCTATCCAATACCGTACTATCAACCTGTCCAAACGAGCCTAGACTCTGAGCGCCAGAATTAACAAGTGTTTCGATAGCATCCGCTGCATCGCGGCTACTGACACTATTTGCAGTTTTTGCTTGCGGTGCTTGGGCAAATAAATTTGATAGCCAAGCGACTGCTTGCGGCTGAGCAGCTATAGGAGTAGGGGATGGCTGACTATTTTGTAGCACATTACTTGTGGCAGCGCGCGCTGAAGAAACCTGCGTATTATGGCTCTGTTGGCTGGCCGCATTCTTTGGTTCAGCGTTTGAGTCATTACTTTGGTTGTTTTGTTCACTATGATGGCTAGACGCTGTCGATGGCGAATGATTGTTGTTTTGCTGAGTTGAACGATTCGCTGTCTGATTGTCTTGGTTGTCAGCCATTTTACGTGGCTGACGCGTTGGCTGCTGCTCAGGACGTTCTTTTTCTGCGGTCTGCCAGTCGACATCATAACCAAGATCGCTATGCTCTTGCTGCTGGGTATCAGTAATACGCTCATAACTTGTTGGCGCAAAGCCATCACGGTTAAAGTGTAGCTTAAAGTTGGGCGACTCTAGATGAGCGTGCGGCAAAATAGTGATACGTGTGCCACTATCTTGCTCAAGGTAAACCAAGCTATCACGTTTTTCATTTAATAAAAATGCAGCGATATCAGTCGGTACTTCTGCTTGCACTTCGCCTTGGCGCTCTTTTAGAGCAATTTGCTCGATTTGACGCATGATAGACAATGACAATGAACGCAGATCGCGAATCATACCATTGCCATGGCAGCGCGGGCAGATATAGCCAGTAGACTCTTCTAATGATGGACGTAGACGCTGACGGCTCATCTCCATCAAGCCAAATTTTGATATCTCACCAAACTGGACGCGAGCACGGTCATATTTAGTGGCATCAATCAAACGCTTTTCGACTTCCTTTTGATGCTTATTGTCATTCATATCAATAAAGTCGATGACAATCAAGCCGCCCATATCACGCAAGCGCAGCTGACGCGCAATCTCATCTGCCGCTTCTAAATTGGTATGGTACGCAGTCTCAGCGACGTCTGAGCCTTTAGTGGATTTGGCCGAGTTAATGTCGATTGAAACCAAGGCTTCCGTTTGGTCGATGACGATAGAGCCACCAGATGGCAGACGTACTTCACGCTGATAGGCCGTCTCAATTTGTTTTTCGATATTGAAACGCGAAAACATGGGCTCATAATCTGTGTATTTGCGTAGTTTCTCCGCTTGCGTTGGCATGACTGCATCAATAAATCCTGCCGCTTCAATATAAGCGTTTTCGTTATCAATCCAAATCTCAGCGATGTCATCACGCAGATAGTCACGTACTGCACGGGTAACGACGCCAGCTTCCTGATGCACTAAGCGCGGTGAAGGGTATTTTTGGTTTTGTTCTTGGATAGCTTGCCAGATGTTAAGCAGATGATTCAGGTCATGCTGCAAATCTTCTTGAGTTTTACCAATACCAGCCGTACGAATAATAACGCTCATGCCTTTTGGCAAATCAAGATTGCTGAGCATGCGCTTCATATCTTCGCGCAGTTTGCCAGAGATTTGACGTGAGATACCGCCACCACGAGGGTTGTTTGGCATTAATACCAAGTAGCGACCTGCCAATGACACATAAGTCGATAGGGCAGCGCCTTTATTACCGCGCTCTTCTTTTTCGACTTGGACGATCAGCTCATCGCCTTCTTTGATCAGCTTTTTGATGTTTTCGTCGCGTGGATTGCCGCTCAGATATTCAGTTGAGATCTCACGAATCGGTAAAAACCCTTGACGCTGCGAGCCATATTCTACAAACACAGCTTCAAGCGATGGCTCAACGCGGGTCACATGACCTTTATAGATATTGGACTTTTTTTGCTCGCGTGTACGGTTTTCTAAATCGAAATCGTACAGGTGATTGCCTTTACACAAGGCGACACGAATCTCTTCGTTTTGAGTGGCATTAATCAGAATGCGTTTCATACTATTATCCTATGAATGCACAGGACAACGACTAGGAAGAATTTTATATTGAAAGATTCTGAATGAAAAATATCGATGTTAAGCGGCTAGTATAATAAAAAGCATTAACGAATTATTCAGACTGTCAATTGGACAGTGATCAATATAAAAATAACCAAAGCAGGCTAGCAGTGGTGGCAAGTGACGCTAATATTGAGATTAGCTAAAGATAACAGATGTAAGCTGAGCATGAGGCTCAAATAAAATAATATAAATAACAAGGTAAAAATAAAATGTGATTTTATAGCAGCTTGCTACTTGTTCAAACGTTATTGACTGTGTTTAAGCATACTAAACGTATTTTTCTAAGCAAATACTGATACAGGGTGTAAGGCTGTCATATCTACCGTAATACGTTAACGCTTATTAATAGCAGTCAACGTATTCATACCTAATGCTAATCGTTTGCTACTGGCTTCAGGGTTGTATTAACACATTTCCACCAAAAGCTTCACAAAGCTGATTAGCATATACAGTGGTCAAAAGCATTCAATATACGTTGTAAGGGTCTATTAGAGCGTCTGCCACGTAGTCACAATTCATTCGCTATGTTGTTTATTCTATAAACTTTAAATGTAGCGAACCTTTTAATATTGGCTCAAATCCATTCAATCGTTTCATCTATTATTTTATCTTTAACATCTATATATTTGGTGTCTTACATTATGAGTGCCACTGCGCTGTCATTCAGCGGGGCGTACTTGGCAAACAGAATAGGCAACCGGCTCACAGCTCGGAGGGGTATACATTTTATATCACATCTACTGTATCTGTTTGACCGCCAATATTCAGGCAGCTCTAAACTCTTAACATCGGACTACCATCACTTGCTCAACTGCGCTTGCCCAAATGATTAAAAATCAAGTCGTGGTCGTGCGCTAAATGAGTGTTGTTATCGCTTGATACATGGAGATATTCGCCAGTGTATCAATGCGATCGTACTTGGTATAAATACCATTTATCAGATATGATACTATATATTGCTAAGCATTTTACCTTAAAAATGAGATGATGCGTACCCTATTAGCTTGAAATACAACATCTGCCTCCTAACTAGTAAGTCGTAAAGATGGCGATAGTTGCTTGAAACAATGGTTATTATTACCGTTGGTTCTGCTTAATTGGCGCGCAACATGTTAAACTATAACAAATCTTTGTGTAAATACCTAACTAAAAATGACAAATTCAAAAATGCCTGACGATACACCTATTGTCCATGAAGCTCCAGCTATTTTTAATAGCAAAACCCGTCCGCAAAGTGCCGATGATGAGATTAGTAACTTTGGTAAGGTTAATTACCTTGAAGTCACACGCCATCAGCATGATCAGCGCTTAGATAATTTTTTGCTCAACCGTTTAAAGGGTTTACCAAAATCGCATATTTATAAAATGATCCGCTCAGATGAAGTACGCGTTAATAATAAGCGCTGTAAAGCTCATGACCGAGTAGAGCGTGAAGATGTAGTACGCATTGCACCTATACAGCTTGCGACACGTGAAAAACCCATTATCAGCACTGAATTCGCCAAAAGTCTGTTGGCACGCGTCGTTTATGAAGACGAGGGGCTATTAGTGCTTAATAAACCGTCTGGTATTGCTGTGCACGGTGGTAGCGGTCTGGATTTTGGTGTTATCGAAGCCATGCGTGAGGTGACGGGCAAAAAATATCTAGAGCTGATTCATCGCATCGATAAAGATACGTCAGGCCTGTTGATGATCTCAAAGAAACGCTCAACACTCAAAGTTTTGCAGCAGCATCTTGTCGATAAGACTATTCAAAAGCATTATTTATGCTTGGCTAAAGGGCAACCTACGCTCAACGAGCAACGTATTGATGCGCCACTGCTACGTTATACACTAGCCAGCGGTGAGCGCCGCGTTAAAGTAGATGCTCAAGACCCGCAAGCGAAAGAAAGCCAGACTGATATCGTGGTACATGGCCGTTTTATGGTTGCAGATCAGCCGGTCAGCCTGATTGAAGCCAAGCCGTTAACAGGGCGCACTCATCAGATTCGGGTACACCTAGCTTATATCGGTCATGCTATTTTGGGTGATGATAAGTACCACGTACACGACAAGACGGGTGTTCACCGTTTATGCCTGCATGCATGGCGCCTAGATATTCCAGGCTATAAGAGCATTACAGCGCCCCTACCAGATGATATGTCGGACTTGTTACCAGAGTCGCTCAAGTTGCCTGAATAGAGTTAACGTACTCGTATTTAAATCTAACTGCTAGCTGATTATTGAATATTAAAAGACGTCACGAAAAATTATTGTTAAAAATAAGCTTCGTGACGTTTTGGTATCTACAACGCAATATTTATCACTTAGTGTCTAATAAATCATCATTATTTTCTAAAGCAAAGTCATGAATAAACCAGCCACCTATCCTAGCTTATTAACTGCTGACCCAGTAGTGTCTCGTTCAGCTACTTCTACAATCACTCACTCTTTATCCCACCATAACTTAGCCGATAAAAAACTCATTATTTTTGATTGGGATGGCACTTTAATGGACTCAATCGGTTTAATCGTTGAGACGATGCATGTGGCTGGTGAGGCGCACGGTTTTCAGACCACTGATCAAGCGGTCAAAGACATCATTGGTTTGAGTCTGCTCACTGGGATAGACATCTTGTATCCTAAAGCAACTGATACGCAAAAGCTTGCCATTCAAGACAGTTATGCTGATTACTATATTGCTAATAGTGATCGCACCCCGTTTTTCGCTCCTATAGAAGGTATGTTGCAAACGTTGCAACAACAAGGTCGTAAGCTTGCCGTGGCAACGGGCAAGAAAAGACGCGGACTTGATCGGGTGCTGGATGCCTCTAATAGTCATCACTATTTTGCTGTAACACGCTGCGCTGATGAGTCGGGTTCCAAACCTGATCCGCAAATGCTTAACGATATCTTAGACCATACCCAGCAGCACCTATCTGAAGCAGTGTTTATCGGTGATAGTATTTATGATATTCAAATGGCAAATAGGTTAGGGATGACCAGTATTGCGGTTAATTATGGCACAGCGTCAAGTAGCGAGCTTGCCGCGCAGCAGCCGACTTATCAAGTCGATACACCATACGCTTTAACCGAGCTGTTATGTGGCTAGGTTTAGTCATGTTCAAAGTTTTAAAAAAGGGACTTATCGCTGATAACGATAAATCCCTTTTTAATTTTACCTAATGTCGATATATTCTATTCAGGTTTTTTTTACTCATCGATATCTTGCTGACTAGTGTCAAACGTTTGCAGGTCTGTCTCAACGATTTTGTCATCGTTAAGTTTGTACTTATACCAATTGCCCATCACACCTGCCAATTCATCCAGCCCTTCTTTTCTTAAGGCTGAAAACAGTTGAATCGTACAATGTAGCCCCAATTTTTTTAATGCTTGGCGGGTATTGAGTAGGGCGTTTTTAGCGGCGCCATACTTGAGCTTATCTGCTTTAGTCAGCAAAATATGTACAGGCAGCTCGCCGTCTTTGGCCCAATGTAGCATCTGCTCATCAAAGAATTTGAGAGGGTGGCGAATATCAGTCATCAGCACTAAACCTGCAAGGCTTGAGCGTGATACCAGATATTCTTCAAGCTCCACTTGCCATTCTTTTTTCATCTCAAGTGGCACAGCAGCATAACCATAACCTGGCAAATCAACCAATCGTCTGTCTGTATTACCGATGCTAAAGAAATTAATCATCTGTGTACGTCCAGGCGTCTTGGACGAGCGCGCAAGCTGACGCTGATTGGTAAGCGCATTAATTGCAGAGGATTTACCGGCGTTCGAGCGTCCTGCAAAGGCGACCTCTAGTCCTATATCAGGCGGACAAAGACGAAAGGTCGGTGCCGAGGTCATAAACTCAGTTTGCTGGATACGCTGACGGGCTTTAGTATTGAACGCCGCATGCTCAGCGGCAACATCTTTATACGGGGTACTCATAAATAACTCATTAACAATCAAAAAATTAAAAAACGGAATCTACTAGGGTAATGGTAGGTCAAACCAAAACAGGTGATAAGGTGTATGGTTAATTATATAGTCAATCCTAAATAAAGTTGGCATATTCTATTCCACGTGCTGCTGATATGAATTTCTCTTGCGTGCTGTGCCTACGCAGATAGAGGCTGCGCGACATTAATATCAGCAGCACTATACCTATTTTAAAGGGTATTAACTATTAATGGTTTGCTGACAGCATAACATTAAAGTGAATGCTTCCTTAATAAAAGTTATTGCTCGTATCCTTAAATGTTACCAATGCTAAACGCAACAACCCTATTATAACTCGACATATATCGTTACAATATCGGTAGCCATAGGTACAAGTAACAAAGTAAAGACATAAAAATCCTCTATTGCAATCTAAAAAATCAAACCTATCTATGGCTTAGTAATATGACTTAGTAAAAAACAAGTGTTTTCATCAGCTTTAATTGCGCACTGCATGATGATTAAGCCAAAGGAGGTGCCGTATGCGTTCAATCCCTATCATTCCCACTAAGATAAGTAAAGTCTTAAGTGGTGGCACGGCTGCACTTATATTAAGCCTGAGTATGATGAACAGTAGTAACGCCGCAGTAAATATCGCAACGACTTATAATAATTCGTGCGCGGCTTGTCATGATAGTGGGGCTTTAAACGCCATTAAAAAAGGGGATAGTGCTCAGTGGCAACGTCTAATACAAAAAAAAGGCATGCCAGCACTTATTAACTCCGTAAAAAGTGGCATGATTCAAATGCCAGCGGGAGGATTATGTGATAGTTGTAGTGATGATGATTATCGCAAACTGATTGAGTATATGAGCAAATAAAGACAAGGTAATAAAAGCTTTAACTAGTAGTAGATATGCATGAGATAAAGCGCACGTTAAAGTAACGAAGAGCGCTTTTCGTTTTTTAGTGTATTTAGTATGCTTAGGTTGATATAAAAACACAGAGATGCCGTGATTAAGTAGGCAAATTATCTAAAGTCTTGCTATAATAATTGCAAATAAACCCTAATGTTAGTAAGTACTTTTGGGCTGCTTGTTATTACGACCATGAAACGTTTGGCATATTCTACTAAATCACGGATGTGCTTATGGTATTTTTTATGTGTTTGATTAATACAATCAACCTAGATGAGGCTTACAGCGAGCTAGTAGGATCCGTATCAATGAAAAAGTTAATCGCTGCCGCCAGCTTATGCGTTGCAAGTTTCAGCGTACAAGCTGCTATTACTGTTCCTGAATATGATGTCAATGCGGGTAAACAAATTGTAGAAACGGTCTGTGCTGCCTGTCATGGTGTTAACGGTGTCAGTGTCGTACCAGCTCAAGCTAACTTGGGCGGTCAAAATGTCAAGTATTTATATAAGCAATTGGTTAACTTTAAGTCAGGATACCGCAAAAACGGTATTATGCAGTCACAAGTTGCCAATTTGTCACAGCAAGACCTTGCAAATGTGGCAGGATACTATGCCAGCCAAGCCCCATGGGGTGTGGGTTACGGCAACCCTGCAACCAACCAAGAAGCGACTAAGATTTTCTTAGGTGGTGACAAGTCACGCGGTGTTATTGGCTGCGCTGGTTGTCATGGTCCAGATGCTGCTGGTAATGAGTTTGCCGCTTTCCCACGTTTGGGTGGGCAGCATGCCGAGTACATCTCCAATCAGCTAAAGCTATTCCGTGCTGCTGGTCGTGAGGATGATATTGCAAGTGATGATCAAAAACGCGTGAATGATGCAGAAAAAGAAGGCGAAAAAGGCATGATGCAGACAGTGGCGTCAAGACTGTCAGATCGTGACATTCGTATTTTGTCAGACTATGTAAGTGCTATTCATTAAGTATTTTTGTCAAGTTATTAAACCCCGTTTTCGGGGTTTTTTTACAGGTGTGTTCCTTAGATTATAGGAGAATATACAGCACCCAAAGACGGTCTGTATAATCATGCTTATCGTTATTCACTTTAGATCGTTTGGATTGAGATTATGATGGTCCGCTATGCTTCTTATTTTATGGCAGCACTATTGCCGCTACTACTGTTTCGTTGGTTTGCGCCTGTATCAATTGGTGAGATAGATTTTTGGTTATTATGGCTATTGGCAATGGTGCTGGTCTCCTTACCAGTCATTTATGCCGAGATAGCATTGGCTTATCGTAGTGTTGATGCGCCATTAGCAGGTATGCAAAAATTGACACGAGAAGCAGATGCCAGTCCATTATGGCGTAGCTTTGGCTGGCTGGCTGCGATAGTCGCTATTATCATTGCAGCCCTTGTTATATCAGGAGCGAGTAGCGGTATATTGTCTGCTTTAGCTGAACTCGACACGGCTCCTGACTTACCAAGTTTTGCAATCGCTGGTGGCCTAATGGTCATTGCGCTGCTGCTAAGTTTGCTTGGTGTTGCACCTTTACCAATAGGCCTTGGTCTTATGGTCATAGGCATGATAATAGGAGTGGCAAATGGTCTGCCTCAGATTCATTTTGCCATGACTAATATCAGCTTGATTGAATGGGCGCGTGCGGTTGCACTGGCGCTGGTCAGCGTTGGGGCAGGTACGGGATTATATTGGTTCGGTCAGCATTTAGTTACTAGGCAAACCATCACGGCAGTAGCAGTAGAAAACCACTATGCTTCTAGCTCCCAAGCATCTAAAGCTTCTACTGTTTACCGCGCAACCAAGCTTGTACTTCCTATCTGGATACTGCAGCTGGTTGTCGGCGTTGTTGCATTATTCACCAGCGGTGTAGCATTGCCTCCTGTTGGACAATTACTATACTGGGTAGGAGTACTATTTGTAGCCAGATATCTGTTACATTATAGTGCTCAGCAGCTGGCGCATAAATTTGGTTTATTGGTCAGCTTGCTGATGACGCTAGTAATTGGTTTATTGCTGGTTATTTTAGTACCGACGACTTGGCTAGTAGGGTTGCTCGTTATTATTAGTAGTGTAGCTGTATTACTGTTATCCATATTTGCCGGTTGGCGTATGAAGATTAGTCACTTACGTAAGTCTTTAAACTTTGGTAATGAAGGTCTGTATAATTTATGGCGAGTAGCGATTCGTCTGCTTGTACCCCTAGCGCTGGTTTTGGCGCTGATAGGTTGGGTGATGCAGTGGCTAAGTTAACGGGAGTCGAGCAGGACAAATACTCTCAGCAGCCAGCGATGATAACCGTGCATTTAGCTTATGCTGAAAATGCACAGCAGCAACACTATATGACGCTACTGGTCAATAAAGGCACGACGCTATATGAGGCGCTTGCACAAGCTAAATGGCTGACTCAGTTTCCTGAATTGGATTTATGGTGTCAGCAGGCAATCGATGTCGCGGTGCCTAAAGCAAAACTTTGGCATGTCGGTATTTATTCGCAGAAGCAACCATTACAGTATATTCTGCAACCATTTGATCGCATTGAGGTGTATCGTAGCTTGAGCGCTGATCCAATGTCTCAGCGCAAAAGTAGAGGCAAGAAAATCTAACTAAGACTGAGGTAACGTTTCTATACCTTCAATACGGGTAACGATACCATTGGCATCAAAGTAAACAATCAGATGCTGACTGGCGTTCTTGACATTGGCAATACCTTTACGTTTACCTTCTGTGCCCGCTTGATAGTCATAAATATAGTCCCAGCGATTGGGCGCCAAAGTGTCTTTGATAGCTGGGCTACCAAGAATATATAACACTTGGTTTTGATTCATTCCAACTTGTAGCTTTTGTGCTTGAGTCTGCGTAATAGGCGTACCTTGCGGTAGATCGATGGTATAAACACTAAACAATGAACAGCCAGACATTGCCACAGTGGCGCCAAGCGTTGCAGTAATCATGAGTTTACGCAGGCTAGTTGAATAACTAAGCGATTGAGGGCCAAGCGGAAAACGGTTTAATAGCTTTATCATGGTAAGATGACTCACAAAAATGGGTTGGGCACGGCTAGATTCATACAATGCAAGTCTTGCCGGCAATCTTGAACAAATGATACGTCATTTACTTGCAATTGCCTACCACTTACGACATTATTTACCAAACGCTACCTGATATATTTACTCATTTATAATGTGAATTCATAAACTTACACTTATGTTATTTATTAATAGTTATCTATAGCGGGTAGCCTATTAAAATAAATGATGATTTTAAATAGTGGGTAGCTGCTCATCTATAACAATCATTTTTAAGTTTTTATTTGCTAAGACTTTAATAGTCAGAAGGGATACTATGGCTTCTTTTACCAATCAAGATTTACGTAAAGCCGGGCTAAAGGTAACGTTACCGCGCATCAAAATTTTAGAACTACTTGAACGTGCGGAGCTGCATCATATGAGTGCAGAAGAGGTATATAAGGCACTCATTGAGCAAGGCGAAGATGTAGGCCTAGCGACGGTCTATCGGGTGCTTACTCAGTTTGAACAAGCAGGGATTGTCGAGCGCCATAATTTTGAAAATAATCTATCAGTTTTCGAGATTACTCAGGAAGGACATCATGACCATCTGGTCTGTGACATTTGTGGCAAAATTATCGAATTCCATAATGCAACCATCGAAGAAGAGCAGTTAAAAGTCGCGGCAGAGCACGGTTTTAGATTATCTGGGCATTCATTGGTATTATATGGCATTTGTAATAATCAAGAATGTAGAGATAAAGCCAGATAAGGCTATAGCATGACTTTAGAGAAAAAAACAGCCCTTATATTAAGGGCTGTTTTTTCATTTAGATGTCGGTAACTTTTCGATTTGCAAGATGATTGCTTTTCAAATCATCGCCTACAAGTTAACGGATAACGCTTAACCCATATTTAAAGACAAGCTATTAGAGCCCTCGTCAATATCTCTGTTACCGTTTTTGCTGTTTAGTTTGATTTTCAAGCGCAAATCGTTTGGTGAGTCAGCATGTTTAATGGCGTCTTTATAGGTAATATCCCCATTTTCATAAAGATCAAACAATGCCTGATCAAAGGTTTGCATACCGCTATCACGTGAGCGCGTCATGACTTCTTTGATTTCATGCAACTCACCTTTACGGATATAATCACTGATAAGCTGTGAGTTTAATAGAACTTCAATGGCAGCACGATAGCTTTTACCATCTGGCGTTGGGATAAGCTGCTGGGCAATAATGGCTTGTAAGTTAAGTGATAAATCCATAAATAACTGATTATGGCGATCCGCTTCAAAAAAATGAATAATACGGTCAATCGCTTGGTTGGCGTTATTGGCGTGCAAGGTTGCAAAGACCAAATGCCCTGTTTCAGCGTATTGGATGGCGTAGTCCATTACTTCACGGTTACGAATCTCACCGATTAAGATGACGTCTGGTGCTTGGCGCAACGTGTTCTTTAATCCTGCTTCAAACGATAACGTATCGACACCGACTTCACGCTGCGTGATGATACAGCCTTTATGTTGATGTACGAACTCGATAGGATCTTCAATAGTAATAATATGACCATGAGAATTTTGGTTACGATAGCCTATCATAGAGGCAAGTGTGGTCGATTTACCCGTACCAGTTGCGCCTACTAACAAGATGATACCGCGTTTTTTCATGGCCAACTCTTTTAAAGAGGGCGGCAAACGTAGCTCTTCAACCGTTGGGATTTTATTTTCAATCTTTCTTAAAACCATCCCTGCCATATCACGCTGCATGAATGCACTGACCCGAAAGCGTGCTAACTGCGAATTATCCGTGATCGCAAATTGACATTCATTAGTATCCTCAAACTCTTTTTGTTGATTATAAGTCATCAGGCTTTTAACCAATAGTAGGGTTTGCTCACCCGTTAACGGCGCTTGTCCCACAGGGCAAATAGTGCCATTGATCTTCATAGAAGGAGCCACGCCAGCGGTTATAAATAAGTCTGAACCGTTCTTTTTGACCATTAGCTGTAGTAGTTTGTCAAAGTCCATGTCACATCCAAATTAAGAGTAAATAAAAAAATAAGAATAGAGAAAATAAAAAGGCGATTAATCCGTTATGCTTGCCTAAAATATTAGGACTAAATAAAAGCTTCAGGCTGTTTTGCATAGGGTCTTGCGACTTCCTTGCTAATAGTCCCTTTTGTCACTAAGTTTTTGAGTGTTTGATCAAGGGTTATCATGCCATCACCCGCGCCTGTTTGAATGGCAGAATACATCTGGGCGATTTTGTTCTCGCGTATTAAATTGCGAATAGCGGGTGTGCCTAACATAATTTCATGAGCAGCCACACGCCCCCCTGTTTGTCTACGCAGTAGCGTTTGTGAGATAACGGCTTGTAGGGACTCAGACAACATCGCTCGAATCATATCTTTTTCTGCGGCTGGAAACACATCGATCACACGGTCAATGGTTTTGGCAGCAGAGCTGGTGTGCAAGGTGCCAAATACTAAGTGACCGGTTTCAGCCGCTGTTAGCGCTAAGCGAATGGTTTCAAGGTCCCGTAACTCGCCAACCAAAATAACGTCTGGATCTTCACGCAGTGCGGAGCGTAATGCAGGCTCGAAACCCAAGGTATCACGGTGCACTTCACGCTGGTTAACCAAGCTTTTCTTGGATGCATGCACAAATTCAATAGGATCTTCGATGGTCAAAATGTGCTCTTTACGTGTATCATTGATATAATCAATCATGGCAGCTAGGGTAGTGGATTTCCCAGAACCTGTCGGACCCGTGACTAATACGACGCCGCGTTTAAAATCGGACACTCGCTTAAACACATCGCCCATTCCTAAATCCTCTAAGGTTAAAACTTCTGAGGGAATGGTACGAAAAACGGCGCCAGCACCACGGTTTTGATTAAAAGCGTTGACTCGGAAGCGTGCTAAATTTGGAATTTCAAAAGAAAAATCCGTCTCAAAAAATTCTTCAAAATCAGCGCGCTGTTTGTCATTCATGATGTCGTAAATTAGCTGATGCACAGCTTGGTGCGACATGACCGGCATATTGATTCGTGTCATCTCGCCGTCGACGCGAATGACAGCTGGCATTCCAGCCGACAGATGTAAATCTGATGCCTTATGTTTAACAGTAAATCGCAGCAGATCTTCGATACTTAAGTTGCTCTTTTCAGACATGGTCAAACATTCCAATGAATACAGTAAAAAAAACAAATAATAAATCAGTATTATGTCGAAATTATTCTGGTACTTCTACGAGTGTAGTAACGCAAAAGTAGAAAGAAGTCTTATGGAATAGATTCAAAATATTATTATTTATTACAATTGGTAGTAATTTTAGCAGCATACGCTAGATAAAGTAACAATTTAATAACAATAATAACTAAATTTAGTCATTAAAAAAACACATTAAATGTAAATATCGAAGGTTAATGTTAATTTCTTTAAACTTTAATTGAGCTTGATAGTCATTCTTTATTTTTAGATAGTATCTTTACTCACAATGGGGTTAATATGGATAACAATAGTTTAGTTGCTAACTGGCAACAAGTGAATCAACAAGTCAACGATGCTTGTGTACAGATGGGCGGTAAAGCACTGTCTAAAAAAGTAACGCTACTTGCTGTCTCAAAAACCAAACCTGCCGACATGATTGCGGTCTTAGCCAAGCAAGGACAGCGCGACTTTGGTGAAAACTATCTGCAAGAGGCTATTGAAAAGATTAAGGGGCTCCAGACCCAATCTGAGACTTTTGATATTGTATGGCACTATATTGGACATATTCAGCGCAACAAAACACGCGATATTGCCGAGCATTTTGATTGGGTACAGACACTTGAGCGCGATATTATTGCCAAACGTTTGAATGATCAACGCCCAACCGATATGGCGCCTCTCAATGTGCTGATTCAGATTAATATAGATGATGAGGACAGTAAGTCAGGGTGTCTTCCTGAGGCGTTACCGAACTTGATCACAGCCATTAAGCAGTATGAGCGTTTGCAGCTGCGCGGGTTGATGATTATCCCTGACAAGGCAGGCACCGATGCCTTTCAGCGTACCAAGCAGCTGTTTGAAGAGATTAAGGAGAGTCATCCTGAGCTGACAGAGTGGGATACTTTGAGCATGGGTATGACGAATGATATGAGCGATGCTATTGCCAATGGTTCTACCATGGTGCGTGTTGGCACTGCCATATTCGGCGTGCGCGATTAGGCTTATTTGCTAAGCCAACCTTTTTAACCTAAAACATCGCTTTCAAACTAAGTTTTACACGCTGTCTTCAAATTTAGTTACCAATAACTGATTAATTTTTAACTTATCAGTATCGAGTATCTCAAAACGATAATTGGCATATTCGATGCTGTCGGTCTTTTTGGGGATTTTGCGCAGCATGTACATCATAAAACCACTGATGGTTTCATAATTTTGACTATGAGGCAAGTTGACCATCCCCAGTCCACGAATCACATCTTCAATAGGCGTCATGCCATCTACTAACCAAGAGTTTTCAGTGCGTTGTACAATAGGCTGATCTTCTAGAGTCACAAGCTCGCCCATGACAATACTCATGACATCTTTGAGAGTAATGACGCCAACCACCATGGCATATTCATTGACGATGACTGCAAAGTCTGCGCCCGTAGATTTAAACATCTCTAACACTTCAAATAAAGACAAGGTATCAGGAACGAAGAGCGCCGGTTTTAATAATGATTTATCCGTTAAGCTGACATCTTGCTGATTAAGAACCAACGCCAAAAAACTGCGCGATTCTACATAACCAATAATATGTTCTAAATCATCATTGCTACAAACCAAAAACTTATTATGAGGCTGTGCAATCATGATATCGACTACTTTTTCGGTACTTGTTTTGGTATCAAAATAGATAATGTTTTCACGTGGGTTCATGACCGAGGTGACGGTACGTTCTTGCATCTCAAAGATATTTTCAATCAGATGATGCTCTTGCTTTTTAAGCACTCCAGCTTCAGCTCCTGCATCCATTACCGCGTAAATATCTTCTGAAGTCATGTCATCTTGGCGTACAGTTGATATGCCCAAAAATTTAAACAGCAGATTTGCCGCGCCATCAAATACCCAAATAATAGGTTTAAAAATAAAGATTAAAAAGATCATCGGTCGCACAAGTTTTATAGCTATATTGTCAGCATCTGACATGGCAAGACGTCTTGGCATCAAGTCAGCCAGCAGCGAAAAGACACTAGTAACGATGATAAATGACACCACAGATGCTGCGGCTTGATGATTGAATAAGCGCGTAAGATAAGGGCTGATAGCGGACTCACCGATTGCACCAGCGGAGATGGCTACAGCGTTAAGCACCACTTGCACTACGGTGATAAAGCTGCCGGAATGTTCTTGCATATGCAGGACATCGAGCGCGCGTACTTCACCTTCTTTTGCCATCACTTGGAGTTTAATTTTACGGCTTGCCGCGATGGCAATCTCGGCACCAGAAACAAAGGCGCTTAGCGCCAATAAGAAGAAAAGAAAGGCACTAGCAGTTAGCAAGCTCATGAGGTACTCGGTTAAAAACAGATAAATTTAGATAGGGTAGTACAGATTTTTAGGTATTCTTAAAAAAAGTTATTATGTATAAATACTAAAAAAGCTGGGTAAGCACCCAGCTAATGATAAAGA
Source organism: Psychrobacter sp. (assembly GCA_029264635.1). GTDB lineage: Bacteria > Pseudomonadota > Gammaproteobacteria > Pseudomonadales > Moraxellaceae > Psychrobacter. The sequence continues at coordinate 17,986 of JARIAA010000073.1, forward strand.
ATAACAATAAAGGTTTTGGGCGCCTAGCCATTAACTGACCATTTATTCACCAATGGATAGCGGCGCTCACGACCAAATGCTCTTTGACTCACTTTTGTACCAATGGGGGCTTGACGGCGTTTGTGTTCGCTGTTGTCTACCATTTTGATCACCCTAGCGACCATGTCCGCATCAAAGCCTTTATCAATAATACCTTGATAACCCATATCTTCATCAATATAAAGGGTCAAAATACTATCTAAGACATCATAGTCAGGTAAGCTGTCTTGGTCTTTTTGATCAGGACGTAGCTCGGCTGATGGCGGACGAGTGATTACACGTTCAGGAATGACAGGTGTGTCTTCCAAACGGTTACGATAGCTTGCAAGACTGTAAACTTGTGATTTATAAACATCTTTTAGCACATCAAAGCCGCCAGCCATATCACCATATAAGGTCGAATAGCCCACCGCCATCTCAGATTTATTGCCAGTTGTGATCACTAGATGGCCAAATTTATTAGATAAAGCCATCAAAATCACACCGCGCGCCCGTGCCTGAATATTTTCTTCGGTTGTATCTGCAGGGGACTTATTAAATAAGGGCGCAAGTGTATGGCGAATACCCTCAACGGCATCAAAGATTGGGCAGACCGTATAGGATACATTTAATCGGCGCGCCTGAGCTTGAGCGTCTTCTAAGCTGATCTTTGAGGTGAACTCGTAAGGCATCATCACCGCATAGACCTTATCTGCACCCAACGCATCAACTGCAATACATAAGGTTAAGGCGGAATCAATACCACCTGATAGACCAACGAGCACCCCTGTAAACCCTGAATAATTGACGTAATCGCGCAGTCCAACGACCAGTGCTTGATACATCTCTGACTCACGGCTAAGCGTCAGTGGGGTTTTCGCTTGAGTATTAAATTGATAATTATCAACATTTAAAGTAGCAAACATCAACTGATCTAAAAAGCGCGACGCTTCGTGAGCGATGCTGCCGTCAGCTTGTACCATAATAGAGCCGCCATCAAAAACTAAGTCGTCTTGACCACCAACAGCATTGACATAAACGATGGGCATTTTGTGCTCACGGCTACGTTTGGTGAGTATGTCTTTACGAGCATCCTGTTTACCCACCTCGAATGGTGACGCGTTCAAGGTTATCACTAAATCCGCGCCTTGTTGTTTGAGGTCAGCGATTGGGGTTTTTTCCCACAAATCCTCACAAATGAGCAGGCCTATCGTAATGCCTTTATAATCAAATAAAACTTGATTACGACCCTTATCGAAATAACGGCGCTCATCAAACACCCCGTAGTTCGGCAAAAACTGCTTATGGTAAAAGCCTTTTTGATGACCATTATGTAAAATGGCTGCTGAGTTAAAGGTACCATGATGATCGACATGTGGATACCCAACAATCATCACAATATCTTGGATATCACTTAAAGCTGACAAGGCACTTTTGATACGTCCAGATAGGCTTGGGCGCAGCAATAAATCTTGCGGAGGATAACCTAACAAAGCTAACTCTGGAAAGACAATCACATCAGCGCCTTGGTCGCGCGCTTGCATAGCGAGTTTGCGCATCTTGTCTGCATTAGCAGTGATATCACCTACTAAAAAATGAGATTGAGCTAAAGCAAAAGTAACCGTATTAGATGAAATATTAGTTGTGCTGGCAGTATGTTCTACCGTAAGGTTAGAGGTTTCAGTGTCTCTTGACATTATTGTTGTTCCTGTAAATATAGCAATTGAAATTTGGCGGACTATTATCCATTTAAAATAAAGTCTCAATCCGAAATATAGTACCGAAATATGGTATCTAAACAATTGTGCTAACAGTTATAGTCTGCCTATGCACTTTGTTTTGATTATTAGACGTCATTTTACTTTTTAAAACTTCTTTATAAATTGGTGTTCATCAAACAATGCTAGTAGCATAGGAGTCACTTACCATCATGTTGTTTACTCAAAATTATGAATAAAAAATGTATGCCGCTTTTCTAAAAAGTAAAATAATGGCTTTAGTATAACATCAATTTTATAACCTAAGAGCAGGTCGCAGCGATTTAGCTATGCAGTTAACTATTCAGGTGCTCAAACGCCCGAATTTGCACTAATGATATTTCTATGAGAGCTGAATGTTTGTTGCTGTATTAATACACATAAAATTGTAAGTAAAAATTACAACATATCGTTATCCATTTATAAAGTCTTATTGCATAATAAAGGACAATAATTCAGTTATCTAATCCTTTATCAAATCAGATGGCTTAGTCTGAGTAAAATATTCGTTGTTAGAGATGAGTTATTACCTCTTCAATAGGCTATAGTGAGTCGTATGCGTGATCACAAATTGTATGCGCACATTTCTAATTTATCGTCGTTTATAAATATGGTTCACAAACATTTTCTATAAGCCAATACCTGCCCATTTATAAATTTTGCAGTGAAAGTTTTTTAAACTTCTACTGTTCGTTCTTGGTTCACAAGCTATGATTGAAAACTGGACAAAAGAAGTTGTTATCCAACGTCTGCTTGCTATTACACTATTAGTAATGCTATTTATTCTGTGCTTTCAAGTAGTGCAGTTTTTTATTGTGCCTGCGTTATGGGCTGCGATTCTGGCTTACGTTACCTTTCCGATTTATAACTTTTTTCACAAAAAAGTAAAACTAAGTCCTAATATTAGTTCAGCAATAATGACGATAAGTATCTCTTTGATTATTGGGGTACCGCTGGTCATAGGCGTGTTTATTTTACAGCAAGAGGCGCTGAGTCTTTATAGTAATCTGATATATCGGGTCAAAGTAGGTTACCTTGATGTACCAGATTTTTTTAAGGAGCTGCCCGTTCTTGGTCAGCAGGTCAAAGACATATTATGGCAGATTAATAAAAATCCTGAAGGCGCGCTTGAAGCGTTTCGGGCATGGATTCAGTCGCATTTATACTATGGTAAGGTCGCACTTGATGTCGTGCTCAGTACGCTTGCCAAGCTTGGTATGGCGCTCATGACTTTATTTTTCTTCTATCGTGATGGTACCAGTTTGGTACACCAGATTCGCCAAGCTCTGCGTAATATCATCGGTAACCGCATTGATGGCTATATTGATTCAGTCGGCTCTACCACACGGGCTGTGGTTTATGGTATTGGTTTGACAGCATTGGCTCAAGCGTTACTTGCAGGCATTGGTTATTATTTCTCAGGCGCGCCCAGTCCTATCTTGTTGACTATCGTCACCTTTATGATTGCACTGATACCCTTTGGTACACCGTTTGCGTGGGGTGCGGTATCGTTTTGGTTGTTGAGCCAAGGCCAGACAGCAGAAGGGGTCGGTTTGGCTCTATGGGGTATCTTAGTCATCAGCTGGGTAGATAATTTGATCCGTCCTATCGTCATCAGTGGCGCCACCAAAATTCCTTTTATCATTATCTTTATCGGAGTATTAGGCGGTCTGACTGCTTTTGGTTTTGTGGGTTTGTTTATTGGGCCTGTCGTGCTCGCTATCGGACTTGCCGTCTGGCGAGAATGGATATCACAACATAAAAGCGAGATTTTTTCATCAAAGGAGATGGATCTCTTAGACCATCAAATGCTGTTAGACTTTGATGAGCAAGCAAAGAATAAGAAAATCAATAAAAAAAGAGACATACAATAATGCCTACTACCATCAATGCTAGCACCGCTACTGCTGTTGCATCCAAAAAGCTTACTATGGTTGCAGATAGCAACATTGCTAGCTTGGATGAGTTTTTCAATGTGCAAACGCTAAGCCAAGATAAGTACCAAACAGTCAACATCGTTAAAGTGGCTGGACGAGATATCAATGCGCAGTTGATTGCCGAGCTGCAACCAGAGGTTTTGTTAATACGTTCGGTAACCCAAGTAAATCATCAGCTATTAGATGATAATCAGAGTGTTAGATTTGTCGGCTCTGCAACGATCGGTACCGATCATGTCGATCAAGATTATTTGATAAAGCATAACATTACCTTTGCTAATGCCGCAGGATCCAGTAAACACTCGGTGGCGCAATATGTCCTAACCGCTATTTTAACGTTGCGTCCAGAGTACTGGCAGCAGCCACCAACATTGGGTATTATTGGGCTTGGTAACATCGGGAGCATACTGGCTCAATACGCCGCTGATCTTGGCTGGCAAGTATTGGGTTATGATCCACTCCTACCTGCATCAAAGATTAACAATGCAAGTTTTGAGCAGCTCGTCAGTCAAAGTGACGTGATCAGCTTACATGTTCCGTTGACGGAGAAAAAAACCCATGACAATCTCGATAGTAGCGATTATCCAACGCGGTATTTAATCAATAAAACGGTGTTAGCAGCCATGCCGTCAGAAACCTTGCTAATCAATAGCGCACGTGGTCCAGTCATTGATAATGCAGCTTTAAAAATCGATATTGAGAAAACTGGTCGACAAGTAGTGCTCGACGTATTTGAGCACGAGCCTCAAGTATCTGAGCAGCTATTGTCAAAGCTGACTATCGCTACCCCGCATATCGCTGGTTATACCTTGGAGGGAAAACTGCGCGGTACGCAAATGGTCTATGAAGCGCTATGTGAAGCGTTTGTAGTGACGCCGACACAGGCTATGCAGCAGCTGTTACCCGTTAATATGTATCTATGGTCTGAGCTTAAAGCATATCCTGATAGACTGATGAAGTTTTATGACATTATGCAAGATGATAAAGAACTGCGTGCAGCAGTGAGCGATGGGCAGGTCAGTGGCGCAGATTTTGACCAGCTACGCCGTGATTATCATTTGCGCCGTGAATGGCAAAATTAATTGCCAAAAAATAAAAAAGCCGTATGCAAACCTATTTTTATATGATGAATAACTAGCAGTAGACAACAATGAGTCAGCAGAACGAAACTTTTAAATCCAACTCCAAACCTACTTATACTCCAACCATGACCCTTGCAATGGCGCAAAAACGGGCGCAGCTACTTTGTGATATCCGCGAGTTTTTTGCTACACGTCAAGTGCTCGAGGTACAGACGCCACTGCTGTCGCAAGCGGGCAATACCGATACCTTTTTGCAGTCAGTGGCCGCGCAAGTCACTTATCAAGATAAGCCATGCACTTACTATTTGCATACATCGCCTGAATTTGCCATGAAGCGCCTACTTGCCAGCTGGCAGGTGCCCATCTATCAGATTTGCGCTGTATTTCGGAATAACGAGATAGGAGCGCGGCATAACATCGAATTTACCATGCTTGAATGGTATCAGCCGCACTATGATTTGACTGATTTGGCTGCTGAGCTTGGCCAATTGTTAGAGGCTTTATATGGGCATTCAGTGGTCATGAATCACTATCGTTATGTCGATGCGTTTATGGATTTTGTAGGTATTCATCCGTTGAGAGCTAGTATTGAGGCGCTACAAGCAGTAGCAGAAGACAAGGGTTTGCTAGGTTTTGACTTTAGTACTGCTAATAACAGTAATGACAAAGAAGACAGTCGACAAGGGTGGTTAGATTTATTATTTAGTCACGCTGTCGAGCCCAATCTAGGGCACGATTTACCGACGTTAATTGTCGATTATCCGCCTGCAACGGCGGCTCTCGCAAAAACCGACTTAGACAAAGATGGCAACTTGGTGGCTAAGCGTTTTGAGCTTTATATCAATGGGATTGAGATTGCCAATGCCTATGATGAGCTAGCAGATGGCGCTGCATTAAAGCTGCGTTTTGAACAAGACAATCTATTACGCTACCGTCATAGCCTACCAATCATGCCTATCGACGAGCATCTGCTTGCTGCTTGCGATGATCTGCCAGCGTGTAGCGGGATAGCATTGGGTTTAGACAGACTACTCATGGTCATGACAAAGACTGCTTGCTTAGAAGAGGTCGTCAGCTTTCCTAGTAGATTAGCCTAGCCATTCTTTATCTTGTTCATTTTCTGTACTATCCATTCTAAAAAAAGCGAACAAACCAAAAGGGTTGCTCGCTTTTCATTACTATCGGTATTGTAGACTGCTACTTATAATTGAGTCACTTTAGAAGTGTGACGCTTCAGTAGCATGTAATTAAATATAACAACTTTATGTCATATTGGTTATATTATAATTTTGCAATAGCGTCGTTGATAGCGGTATCACCATTTTGCATCTGGAAAACCTTTTCGCTAGCACTATTGGCAGTCAATACAGCAGCGAGCGTCGCAGCCACATCTTCGATCGCGTTATCACCTGCCTCATCATCATTGATAGAGATCTTACCAGTACCTGGGCGTTCTTTTAGAGCGCCTGGCTGTACGATGGTATAGTCCAGTCCACTGTCATTAACTAACCAGTTATCGGCATAATGTTTACCGATATAGTATTCTTTTAATTCAGCAATCGCTGGACTGTCCCATTTGCTAGTGTCCATTGAAAACACTGTACTTAGCATAATGTAGCGATTGATACCTTTATCCTTTGCTGCTTGCATTGTCTTAACAGCACCGTGTAAATCGACCTCTAAAATGCTTTTACCGCCTGAACCTGCTACGAAGTAGATGGCTTCGATATCATCCGCCATTTGACTTTGAATAGTATCTTTATCAGCCGTCAAATCTAACTCTAATTGACTATAGTTATCTGAGTCAAATAATACTTTATCTTGACGAGTGGTACCGACCACTTGATGATTATCAGCCAATAACTGTTCAACCAGATTACTACCAACGCGACCACTTGCACCTATGACTAGAACTTTCATAATGTATCCTATTTATTATTAATCTAAGTTAATGTGTTTATCGTTCTTAGTTATTTTTAATTTTTAATTGTTTCTAAAAACTGAATATACGATAACAGAGAAAGGCAAGGCACTGAGTTATGATAAGTGCCTCTTACATTATGTTTGGTTGCAGAGTGTAAAGGTTTGCAAGATAAGTAAGTTTAGTAGGCTAAGAGGTTGGATTGGTAAAAAACTAACGCACTAATTTATTTAGACCATCAGCAAAAGCTTTTTTATCACGATCACCGTAAGGTTTTTGTCCGCTCATTTCTTGCAACTCCAGTACGCCAGTGCCGCGCATGGTATCCATAAAATCGCGCATATTAAGTTTTTGCTTAATATTATTTTTATCATAGACCATACCGCGGGTGGTTAACACCATCCCACCTTTATCCAAAATATCATTGGCTAGAGGGATATCGCTGGTGATAGCCAAATCGCCTGGTTGTATTTGTTCTACGATATAGTCATCAGCTTTATCAAACCCTGATGGCACTACGGTCATGACAAGTAGCGGTGATTTACGAAGTTTGATCGGCTGATTGGCGACAAATATCGCCACCGTTTGTGTGCGCTCAGCGGTTTTAATAATCAAATCTTTAGCAATTAACGGTACCGAATCAGCATCTACCCAAATTTGCATCATTTTTTAGCCTCATCTGTTTTTATCTTAATATCTATCGCATTATTCATTTGACTGTCTTTACTTGCTAAGTCGGCGTGTTTGATGTCAGCGTTCTTAATGACTGTTTCGTTTGCGCCGTTAAGCTCTGTGAGGTTTTGCTCGTCAGGCTCACTTTGCTGCTTTATAACGGCAGCATATTCTTTATCTAAGCCAACTTTGTTAGGTAACACGGCTACCAATTTTGCCATTGAGGATTCTAAGTCGGTTACGTCATTTGGCATTAAAGTAATATGGCCAATTTTGCGATCTTCACGCTCCGCTTTGTGGTAGCTATGATAATGCGCGCCATCAATAGCCAGCACTGCACTAATATCAGGATACTGTCCTAGTACGTTGACCATAATCGCGGGATGGACGTTATCCGTATCGCCCAAAGGCAGGTTAAAAACCGCG